>CAWUOG010000129.1:0-7639 GCA_963923875.1 uncultured Alphaproteobacteria bacterium | reverse complement strand
CGCCACCGTTGCGCCGGGCTGGGCGAAGCGCTCGCCGGCATCGGCGATCGGCGCACCCGCCAATATACGCAACAGGGTGGATTTTCCCGCCCCGTTGCGGCCAACCAGCGACAGCCGCTCGCCGGGCGCGATCGACAGGTCGACGCCGTCCAGGATCGTCTGGTCGCCGAGGTGAAAGCGGATGCCACTCAGGGTCAGGAGGGGTGGTTCGGCCACGTTTTGTCCTTCGGGGCGGGCTTCATGGCCGAACCTGTCCACATCGGCAAGGATAACTCGCGGCGGTAGGATTGCGGATGCTGCGGGCCGTGGGGGAACCGAGGCGTATAGAACGCGCCATCAAGCGCCTTCAGGCCACCCTGAAGGGCGTCCCTTCGCGTGGCGTACGCCTGACTTGGCGGGGCGGCGAACTGCGCACAACCATCCACTGGGCGCGCGACGATGGCTTCTGGTGGGCGTTCGAGCCCAAGCCTGCGCGCCATGCCCTGCTGCTCGGCCACGCGCCCGATGCGCCGGCCAAGCGAGAGAGCATCACCTGCGAGATCAACCTGCCACTGGAGGGTGCGGACCGGAAGATTGCCGGCATCATCGCAACCGACGAAGCCGGCGCGCTATACCTCGCCCATAGCGGCCGCATGGGCGGCGCGCGGCCAGGCCAGAGCAAGACTGCCTTCCGCGAGTTCATGGCCGACGGAGTGTGGCGTCGGATGCGCTGGCCCGACGGCGAGGAAACCGACGTACTGGTCGTGGCGCCGCTCGACAGCCCGCGCCTCACCCGCCTGCTCGGCCAATTCGTCGATGCGGTGCGCCGCTTCAAGGCGGGCGGCAGCCCGGCCGAGCGCACCGGCCTCTGCCTCGAACCATCGGCCGCAGATTCGGCCGCCGCAGCCTGCGACCGCCGCCTGGTCGATGTCGCCCTGCACGAAGAACTCGCCAAGCGCGGCCTGTTCGGCGGACCGGCCGATCTCTTCTCGCTGCAACCCGACGGACCTCAGCCCTTGTTCGCGCTGGTCGCAGACGGCGAGCCGGAAGAGCTCAAGATGGCGGTGGGGTCACTGTCGCTCGCCTCGGCGCGCGGCGGCCGCGACGTGCGGCCAATTCTGATCGCGCCTGCGACGCTGGCCGAAGGCGACGGTGCGGCGCTCCATTCGCTTCCCTTCGCCCTGGTGCGCTACCGCTGGCGTGGCGCCCGCGCGGTGTTTGACGGACTGGACGACGCGCTGGCATAGACGGCGTCATGGTGATGGGCCTGACGACCGGGATTTGGGTGAGCGCGCAGGTTCGCCTCTGCGATCGCGCCTTCATTCCCGCGACCATCGTGCGCCACGGCAATGACGAGGCCGGCACGGTGCTGGTCAAGATCAACCGCTTCGAGCAGGGCGTGACGGTCTTTGCCCAGGCAACCTCGCTCGACGGCGAACCGGCCTGGAGCCGCGGCACCGGGCCGAAGCCCGTCACCGAGGCCGAGGCCGATGCCTATATTGAACGCCAGGTGAAGTTCGATCCCGACGTCTGGATTCTCGAGATCGAGGACCGCAAGGGGCAGTACAAGCTCGACGGCAAGATCGTATAGCGCTGTGGCGTGCCGCTGAAGCGGCGCGCCACCGGCAATCACTGCGCCGGCAGAACCGTCGTCGGGTCGATCGTCTTGTTGGCGCGGCGGACCTCAAAATGCAGACGTGGCTCGCCGGTGCCGCTCGAGCTGCCGACCTTGGCGATCTCCTGGCCCTTGCGCACCGTGTCGCCCTTCTTAACCAGCAGCACTTCGTTATTGCCGTACGCCGTTATGTAGCCGCCGTTGTGACTGACCAGCAGCAGGTTGCCCATGCCCTTCACTTCATTGCCGGCATAGACCACGGTGCCAGCGTCGGCCGCCTTCACGGGCGTGCCCCTGGCCGCGGCGATATCGATGCCGTCGTTCTTCTGGCCGCCGGACGTGCCGTAACTCGACACTACCTTGCCGTTGACCGGCCACTCGAAGCGCGGCGGCGTGGCCGCGACCGTGACTTCCTTGGCCGGCGGGCTGAGCGGCGTCGGCTGGCCGGCGGCGGGTTCCGCCTTCTCGCCGGGCGGCGGGGCCAGATCCTCGCGCTTGACCTGGTTGCCGCCGGCATTCGGCGCGGCCGCCGTGGTCGGCGGCTCGTCCTGTGGCGCCACGTATTTCGCGCCGGGGATCAGCAGGTTCTGGCCTGGGCGTAGCGCGTAGGGTGCCTTGAGCTTGTTGCGGTCGATGATGACCTGCTGACTGACGCCGTAGCGCTGGGCCACGTTGTCGACCGTGTCCTTGTCCTTCACGACATAGACGGCCGCCGCGTTCGGACCCGCACCGGAGCCGGGATACTCGATGGTGCCCTGGCGGGCGCCATACAACATGTTCTCGCAAGCGCCGAGCGCGACCGACAGCACCGCCATTGTTATCAGCGTGCAGCTGCGACCGGCCCATCGCGGGGGGAAGCGAAGGGCTCTTTTCATGAGTCTATTTTACTGCATCGTGAATCTGGCGGGAATACGACCCTGGGGTCTTTCTTCCCGAAGCCGCCGATGCCGCAGCCCTACCAGCGCAGCAGACGACTGCCCGCGACCGCCCCGATCACCACCACGGGGATGGCCGCCAGCAGGTACCAGGTCGCCACGAACAGCGGCGAATCGTCGAAACAATGAAACGCATAGAGCGTGGCGCCGCAGGCCGCCGCCAGGAAACCCGCCGCAGCCCCCGCAAGCGTGGGTGAGGCCGGCGCGCCCCGCCGCAGGACGGCGAGAATGGCGGCCAGCGGGGCAAACGACAGGATCGGCACCATCGACAGGCAGATCAGCCAGTTGGTGCCGATCAGGCGCGCCTTCCAGCCCGACAGGGGAACCGCCAGCAGTTCGACGGCGATTGCCGTCAGGACCACCGCGAGCAGCGGCAGCAGGCGACGCAACGGATGGGGCGATGCATCAGGCCGCAGGCAATCGAGGCAGAGGCCGGTCGCCAGGACCAGGGCCAGCAGGACCGTGACGATCTTGAGGTCGAAACGCCAAGTCTCCAACGCCGGGCCAATGTCGACCCGAACGCCGAGTTCGACCGCAAAGAACAGCAGCGACAGGCCCGCGCCGAGGGCCATCGCGCGGAAAAGGGATCGCGCGATCGGCTGACGGCGGGACGCCTGATCGGCGACGAGCGCCTCGAGGAGTTGCTCGGTCTTCATGAGCGATCCCGTCGGTACAGGGCGGCCAAGGACTTGAGGGCCCGGTGAAGGGCGACCCTGACCGCACCTTCGCTCATCCCGAGATGGGATGCCACATCGGCGGCACTTCGGCCCTCGATGGAAATCTCGCTGACGATGGTGCGCTGCCGCTCGGGCAGGCTGTCGAGCATCCGCCGGGCATCGACGGCCGACGCGCTCCCGGCCTGAACCGAGAGCTCCAGCGAGTTCGACATCTCGTCGATATCGACGTGGTCGCGAATGCCGCGCCGGCGCAGATGGTCGGTGAGCTTGTGCCGTGCGATCGCCCGCAGCCACGGCTCGATCGGCCGGGTCTGATCCCAGGTGTCCCGCTTGAGATGCATGGCAAGCAAGGTTTCCTGCACGATGTCTTCACTCTCCGTCGGTCCGCGACCCGCCGCGGCCAGACCTCGCCGAACCACCGCCCTCAACCAAAGAGTCACACGCCCCAGGAGACGACGATAGGCCTCGTCGTCCCCTTGCCGTGCCGACCGCATCAAGGCGGAAAGTTCGTCCGGATCGGCCAAAGCGGCAGGTCTTTCACGTATTCGTGCACAGGGCTCCGGACATTACAGGCCAACGGCAAGATTCGTAACCTCCGGTCCACCGGAAATTCTTTTCCAGCCCGCGTAACGTCGCCGCCCCTCCGGCCGAATTGAACGATACGGGCGTCTTGCCCGCGACCTTCCAGGGAGACCGTTCATGAACAAGCGCACACTCATCACGACGGCGGCCGCGATCTTTGCCGCCAGTACGTTCGTCGCCGCGTCCGCCAGCGCCGAGGGCGTGAAGTGCACCGGCACCAATGCCTGCAAGGGCCAGAGCGCCTGCAAGGGCGCCAGCAACGCCTGCAAGGGCCAGAACGCCTGCAAGGGTCAGGGCTTCACCGAGACCTCCAATGCGCAGGACTGCACGGCCAAGGGCGGCAAGGTCATGTAACGCGCCCCCGGCGCCGAAAGGCGGGCGTCCCGGGGGCCTCCCGCGGACGCCCGCCCCCTCATTGTCCGATCGAGCCGCACATGAATCTCTTCGCCACGATCTTTTACGACTGGTCCCGCGTGGTCGCCGGCTGCTTTACCTGGGCCGGTCCGCTGGCCGTACGCATGGTCGTCGGCTGGGTTTTTCTGTGGTCCGGCTGGACCAAGCTGCAGATCCTGCCGCGCATGATCGAGAATTTTCGCGGCTGGGGGATTCCAGCGCCGGAGATCCTGACGCCATTCGTCTCCGGCATGGAATTTGTGGGCGGCCTGCTGCTGCTGGTCGGTCTGCTGACCCGCTTCATCGCCGTGCCGATGATGGCGATCATGATAGTGGCGATCGCGGCCGCGAAGTGGGCCGATGTCGATTCCCTAGAGACCCTGCTCGGTTTCGAGGAAGTCTCCTATTTCGTGATGTTCGCCTGGCTCGCGATCGCGGGACCGGGTCCGGTTTCTCTCGACCACCTGGTCGTTCGCCGGCTCCGTCCCGACCGCCCCGCGTCCGACTACGGCGCCTAGCCCTTCAGCCTTGACCGAGGACCGGCAGCGCGCCGGTGACCAGCGGCACGAACCGCACCGGCATCAGCGTGTCGCGCTGCAGGCCGCTATCGGTCTTCACGATGCGCTCGACCACCTGGGACGTTGGATCGCGCCCGACCGGCACGATCAGGATGCCGCCGACCGCGAGCTGATCGATCAGGGCCTGGGGCCGTTCCTCGGCGGCGGCGGTGACGATGATGCGGTCGAATGGCGCCTGCCCCGGCCAGCCCTTGCTGCCGTCGCCGACGTCGAACACCACGTTGTAGATGCCGAGGTCGATCAGCAGCTTCTCGGCCTCCTTGGACAGCGGCTTGAAGCGCTCGATCGTGTAGACCCGGCGTGCCAGCTTGGCGAGAATCGCCGCCTGGTAGCCGGAGCCGGTGCCGATCTCGAGCACCTTCATGCGCGGACCGACCCGCAACGCCTCGGTCATGGCGGCAACCACCAGCGGCTGGCTGATGGTCTGGCCGAACGAAATCGGCAGCGCGGTATTTTCCCAGGCCCGCTCGGCGAAGGGCGCGGACACGAATCGCTCGCGGTCGACGGCGCCGATCGCGGCCAAAACGTTCTCGTCGGAGATGCCGGACTGGCGGAGTTCCGCGAGCAGGCGTTGCAGGGCGGGGACGTTCATCGCGCCCGCTCCTGCCCTACGCCTTCTCGAACTGGTGGGCGAGCTTGCGCCGCGTGGCCTCATGCGTGAGGTCGAGATGGAGCGGCGTCACCGAGATATAGCCCGAGCGAATCGCCGATACGTCGCCATCCTCGTCGTCCTGATGCTCGCCCGGAACGTAGGAGTTCCAGTAGTAGGCGCCACCGCGCGGATCGATACGTTCGACGATCGAACTGCCGAAGGCGCGTACGCCCTGGCGCGTCACCTTGATGCCCTTCACCGAACCGGCGACCGCGTCCGGGAAATTGACGTTCACGAAGACGTTCCTGGGAATGTCGGTCGCGAGTACACGGCGCGCCACGTCGGCGCCGAATGCCGTGGCCGTCGCCCATTTCACCGGATGCGGATGGGCATAGGCCTGGCTGAAAGCAATCGACGGCAAGCCAAGCAGACAGCCTTCCATGGCGCCCGCGATGGTGCCCGAATACGTCACGTCATCGGCGATGTTGGTGCCGCGATTGACGCCGGACAGCACGATGTCGGGCTTGTGTGCCTTGAGCAGGTGCTTGACCGCGAACAGCACGCAGTCCGTCGGCGTACCCTCGAGCGCGAACTTCGCTTCGCTCACCTGGCGCGAGCGCAGAGGTCGGCTGATCGACAGCGAATGCCCCGCGCCACTCTGGTTGAACTCGGGCGCCACGACCCAGACGTCGCTGGAAAGCTGTTCGGCGATCTCGATCATCGCCTCCAGCCCGGGCGCGTGTATGCCGTCGTCGTTGGTGACGAGGATGCGGGCCTTGGCGATCTTCTCCGGGGTCACTTCGTTCCCGTCACTTGGAGGGACCGGGTATGACGGTGAGCCCGCCCATGTAGGGAAGCAGAGCCTCGGGCACCGTCACCGAGCCGTCCTCGTTCTGGTAGTTCTCGAGAATGGCCACCAGCGTGCGACCGACGGCAAGGCCGGAGCCGTTGAGCGTGTGCACGAAGCGCGTTCCCTTGCCTTCCTTGGGCCGGTAGCGCGCATTCATTCGGCGAGCCTGGTAATCGCCGCAGTTGGAGCAGCTCGAAATCTCGCGGTAGGCCTGCTGACCGGGCAGCCAGACCTCGATGTCGAAAGTCTTGCGCGAGGCCGGGCCCATATCGCCACCGCACAGCACGATGGTGCGGAACGGCAGACCGAGCCGCCTCAGCACTTCCTCGGCGCGGCCGGTCATCCGCTTGTGCTCCTCGTCGGATTGCTCCGGCGTGGCGATCGACACCAGCTCGACCTTGGGGAACTGGTGCTGTCGGATCATGCCGCGCGTGTCCTTGCCGGCGGCGCCCGCCTCGGAGCGGAAGCACGGCGAAAACGCCGTGTAGCGCAAAGGCAGTACCTTCTCGTCCAGCACCAGCTCAGCCGCCAGGTTGGTCAGCGGCAGTTCGGCGGTCGGAATCAGCCAGAAGCCATTGTCGGTATGGAACATGTCCTCGGCAAAGCGCGGCAGCTGGCCGACGCCATAGGCTGCCTTGTCGCGTACCAGCAGGGGCGGGTTGACCTCGGTGTAGCCGCCCTCTTCCGACGTGTGCAGGTCGAGCATGAACTGCGCGATCGCGCGCTCGAGCCGCGCCAGCTTGCCCTTCATCACGACGAAGCGCGCACCTGACATCTTGCTCGCGGCGGCAAAATCCATCTCGCCGGTGGCCTCTCCCAGCGCCACGTGATCCTTGGGCTGGAACGGGAAGTTGCGCTGGTTGCCGTGCCGACGGATCTCGACGTTGCCGGTCTCGTCGGTGCCGTCGGGCACGTCGTCGAACGGCAGGTTGGGCAGCACCTCCAACCGGCGCGTCAGCTCGGCGTCGAGCTCGGCAGCAAGGGCTTCACCCTTCCTCAGGCTCTCTTCGAGCGCGGCGACCTCGGCCATCAGGGCATCGGCACTTTCGCCCTTGCGCTTGGCCATGCCGATCTGCTGGCTGAGCGCCTTGCGCCTGGCCTGGATCTGCTCGCTCTCCGTGATGGCAGCGCGGCGACGCGTATCGACCGCCAGGATCTCTGCCGAGAGCGGCGCCAGGTTGCGTTTCTTGAGGCCGGCATCGAATGCCGCCGGATTCTCGCGGATAAATCGTATGTCGTGCATGACTCAGGTGCCGGCGGCTTCGTCGGCCTTCTTGTCCTCGGCTTCTCGCTTTTTCTCGATCCACGAGCCGATCAGGATGCTGATCTCGTAGAACAGCAGGAGCGGCACGGCGAGCGCGATCTGGCTGACCACGTCGGGCGGTGCCAGCACCGCGGCGATCACGAAGCAGATCACGATGGCGTAGCGGCGCTTGGA
>CAWUOG010000128.1:0-7658 GCA_963923875.1 uncultured Alphaproteobacteria bacterium | reverse complement strand
CCTGGACATCACGCTCCGTGTACGGGCAACAGGATTTCGAAGCGCGCGCCGCCTTCGTCGCGATTGGAAGCGGAGATCCGCCCACCCATCTCCTCGAGAATGCGCCGGCAGATGCGCAGACCGAGCCCGGTGCCCTTGCCGCGCGGCTTGGTGCTGACGAATGCGTGGAAGAGCTTCGGCAAGATCTCGGGCGCGATGCCATGTCCGGTATCCTCGACCATGATGCGCACGAAGCGCCGCTCGCCGCCGTTGCGGTTGGTCTCGGCAAACGCGCCAGTGGTGACGGTGATGGTCTTGCCACCAGCGTCGCGGGCATTGTTAATCAGATTGACCATCACCTGTTCGAGCCGTGCCGCGTCGCCCATGACGGGCGGGACCCCGTCTGCCAGTTTCTCGGCCAGGATCAAACCTGCCTCTCGCACGCCGTGGTCCGTCAGGTCGACCGCCGAGCGCACTGCCTCGTTGACGTCGAACGGCTCGGGCGTGCCGGAGGTTGTGCCGCGCACATAGGCGCGCAGGTCGCCGATGATGCGGCTCGCCGTGTCGACCTGGTTCGCGATGCGCTCCAGCTTCTCCTGCACGAAATCGGTTGCCTCGGCTGCCGCACCGCGCGAGGCGGCTTCGCCCAGTTCTTCGCGAGCGGCAGTGCAGGCGATGTTGATCACCTGCAACGGCTGGCTGATCTCGTGCGCCATGGTGCCGGCCATCTCGCCGACCGTAGCGAAGCGCTCGGCATTGTACAGCGCCTGTTCGGCCTCCCGCCGCTCGGTGTCGTCGACGCCGAGCAGCACGATGCTGGTGACGGCACCGCTGACGTCGGTCACCGGCGTTGCAGTGACCGCGAACAGCCGGTCGCGGCCGATGCGATCGGTCATCTTGACCGCGAAACGCGAACGGCGCGTCCGGCCGGGGTCGAGCGGGAAGGACATGATCTCGGCGAGTTGCCGACCTACCGCGTCGGTCTCGGCGATGCCGGTTATCTGGGTGAAACCGGAATTGACCATCGTCACGTTGAGTTGACCGTCGACCAGAACGATCAGCGCGCCGCCGGATTCGACGATCGAGCGCAGGCGACTCACCTCCTGGTCGAGGCGCGTCTCCAGCCGCACCCGCTCCTCGACGTCGCGGATGATGCCGATGCTGACCAGCCTCCCGTGCTCGTCAAGGCGCCGTCGCGCACGGACCTCGACGTGTCGGGGCTCGCCGCCCTGGCCTAGCATGGTGAAACGCGCAAACGTGCCCTGGTCCGAAGGGTCGTAGGCGCGTGTCGTGGTCCGCTGCACCCGTTCCCGCGAGTCGGGCGCGATGAAGTCCATGAAATGGCGGCCCACCATCTGCTCTGGCGAGGCGCCGAATACCTCGCGTGCGGCGGCACTCATGAAAGTGAACCGGCCGGTCTCGACGTCGAGGCGGTAGGCGACGTCGGCCAGCGAGTCGACCAGGTTCTGGTATTCGGCGCGGGCGCGTTCGAGCTCCGTAACGTCGCGGATCACGCCGACCTGCGCTGCCGTGCTGTCCTCGCCAACCGGCTGGCGATAGCGGACTTCGACCGGCCGCAGGCTGCCGTCAGCGGCTCTCAGGCGAAAGCGGATCTGGCGCTGTTCCCGATTGGGCGCAAGGTGGAAGGCGCGGCTTGCCGCCATTACCAGGTCGACATCGTCGGTCGCTACCCAGTCGCGGAAGCGCGTGCCAATCATCGCCTGTGACGGCACGCCCAGCAGGACGGCGGCGCTTGGGCTGACATAGGTGAAATGTCCCTTGCCGTCGATCGTGTAGACCATGTCGGCCATCGATTCGACCAGCGACTGGAAGCGCGCGCGAGCCTGCTCGGTCTGGAGTTCCTGATTCTTGATCTCAGAAACGTCGACCCGAAGACCCACCGTCATGCCGCTGGCTGTGCGCTTCTCGAACCAGTTGAACCAACGGCCGTCGCCCGCCTGGCGCATGCGTTCGACGCTCTTGGTGCGGAAGCGCTCGATCCAGCCCTCGACTGGTTGCGGACCTAGACCGGCTGCCTCCAGCCGCCGTGCCGAATCTCGCGCCAGCATCTCGTAGGTCTGGCCGATCACGCCCGGTTCGTTCAGCGCCGGTGTGATCGACTGCGCCACCGAATTGAACATCATGAGACGTTCGTCCTTGTCGTAGACCACAACGCCCGCAGGCAACGCCTCGATGATCTCGCGTAGCATGTCACGGTTCTGTGCTGCGTCGCGGCCGGCATCGAGCGCGGCGTGCCACTGGGCATGGAAGTTCATGGCGGTGCGTCCGACGAGCAGGATCAGCATCAGGCCCGAAGCGGCAAAGCCGGTGGTGCATACCGTCAGCACCAGCAGTGAGGCGGCATAGTCGTCGACCAGCCGGCCAATAATCGCGTCGGCGGTGCGCGTGGTGACCTGGCTCAGGTCGCTGATCTCGTCGCGCACATCGAGCAGTTCGCGTAATAGCGCAGGACGAAGCGGCTGGCGCGTTTCGTCGAAGCGGGCGACCTCGGCCGAGACCCACTCGGCGAACGCGCCCATTTCACGGCAGGCCGCGCCCAGCTTGCTCTGCACCGCCGGCTCGAATTCGTCGCACAGCTTGCCGAGTGAGTGGAGGAATCCCTGCAATGGCTCGCCACTGACCCGCACGCGCGCCGGGCCGGGATTGGCCGCCGAGTTGGCCAGGATATGCCGCATCAGGTTGCGGCTGGCGAGATCGAGCTCGAGCACGTCGCGTGCCCTGCGCCGCTGCGGGTCGACGTCCGAACGATGTAGCGATAGTGCGATGTCGGCGAAGGCCACGACGCAACACGCGATGCCGACCAGGCCTGCCACGGTGGCCCACAGCACGCCGCGCGTGCCAAGTGCCAGCCTTGCCTGTCCGGGGAATGATTTCACCAGATCGAGCAGCCCCGGCCATCCGGTCCGGGCTTCGGCTTCGCTGAATGTGCTCGCTGTCATGAACGGCTCCGCGGTGCCTGACGCGGGCCGAGTATAGCTCAAACCTTCTTTTTTGCCGGGGAACCCCGCTCGTGCGGCCTGCCCGCGCCAGCTACCGCCGCGTTCCGCCGAGACCCGCGGTAAGCCAGCCCGGCTTTGTCTTGGGGGCGGCATCGCTGCCGCGTACCAGCTTGACCACGGCCTGGCGCAGGGCGCCCATCGGGACAGGCTTGTTGACGAACACGGTGATGCCGAGATCGGCCAAGGTCTTCTCGGACAGTCCGTCGATACGGCCCGACATCATGAGGATCGAGGCCGAGGGCAGGATGGCGCGCAGCTGCTCGGCTGCCTGCACGCCGGTCATGTCGGGCAAGTTGTAGTCGAGCAGCACGACCTTGGGCCTCAGAAAGCGCGAGCGTGAAACGGCTTGCGTCCCGTCGGCTGCACTCTCGACCGAGAGCCCGGCGCGGCGGAGGAATCCAGACATCTCCAGGCACTGCATGCCGTCGTCCTCGACGATCAGCACGTCGCACAGGCCGTCGTTCATGGAGTGTCTCCGCTCGGGAAAATGAATCAGCATTGCACTGTTTACTATATGCCAATTGCCGGGCTCGCGATGCAGGGAAGCGGCGATTTTCCGGTCAGATATGCATCAGCGCATCGAACGAGCGGCGTATTCGCAGTGGCACAGCAGCAAGTTCGGGCGTCCTGGCGAACCTGCGAGACCACTCAGCCCACATAAGGCGGCTTGGAGGCCCAGGGATAGCCGTGGCGCGCCTTTTGGAAGCCGTAGTCGAAGAGCGCCCGCATGTAGGCTTGGTCAAACGGTGAGGGCAGTTTGCGGTTGAAGTCGCTGCCAATATAGGCGAGCTGGAAGCCGATGTTGTCCCGTGTTGTCGTGTAGTACATGCGCACCAGGTCATTGTAGCCGCTCGCCGTGATCATGGTGGAAATTGCGCGGCCGGCGATGCCCAGCATCTGGCGCCGCACCTCGGCCCAGTCCGAGTCGAGACGGCCGTTCCGGATCACGTAAGCCTCGACCATCGGCACCTTCTGGTGCCGGGCGAGGCGTTCGCGGCGAGCCTCGGTCAGCGTGCCAGGGTAGAGGAACGACTGCACAAAGGCGCCGCCGTCGACATGCATCTCCTGATAGGCACGGCCATCGAGCGTGACGTCGAACATGCTGGGTGGGAAGGCCCCCGGAATGGCCGCCGAGGCGAGCAGGATGCGACGCACCGTGTCGAGCGCCTTGGGATGTCCGCTGGCGGCGATGGCGCCGATGTTCCAGATCACGGGCTGTTGGGCGTCGAGGTCGGTCGTGCCGATCAGCAGCAGGCGCCCGTCGCGGTAGCCGGCGGCGATGTCGCCCAGCATCTTGTCGTCAAGCACGTCGGAGATCGTCTTGAACAGCGGCGCGTTGTCGGCGAGCGCGTCGTTGAACAGAGCCGCCGATACGCCGCGCGAGATCAGCACCCGCTCTGGCGTGATCTCGGTGTATACGTGACGCAACTGCGGGTCGTAGGCCGGTCCGAGAAAGGCCATCGGCGCGGTCAGCGCACCTGTGCTGACGCCGGTTACAAGGTCGAAGGTCGGCCGGTCGCCGCGCTCGCTCCAGCCGCACAGCAGGCCGGCACCGAACGCGCCGTCTTCGCCGCCACCCGATACCGCCAGGAACCTGGCATCGAGATCGCCGATCGACTTGAGCTTGCGCTGCGCCATCTGCCGCTGGGCAGCCGCCACGAACTCGCCGTCGAGGCCATTGGCGCCGCCCACCGGAAAGAAGCGCTCGTTGGGCAGGCCGAGCACGCTGGCTCGCTGAGTTTGTCCGGTTGGCACAGGCGTGCCGCGCTCAAGACCGCCGCAGGCTCCGAGCAGGGAGCCGCCGGCGCCGGCAATTGAAATTTGCAGGATGTGTCGTCTTGTATTCATGGAAGTCTCGCTTCTCGCCGTTTGGTAGGCTGTGATCGCGAGTGGGGTCAAGACGTACGCCTCGACCCTGCGGGTCGGGATAGTGGTCATCCGGGGCGACTGCAATTTGTCGCAAGCTGGGTCTCCGAGCACAACGCCAGGGCCGTGCCACCTTTAATCGGTGCGTGCGTTTGTGGCCGTTACCTTGTACGACCATGATATCCTCAACGCGCCGAAGCGAAGATGAGCGGCGAAACGAATTCTCCAATTACGCCGGTCGCGAAGACCCAGAGATCACGCCGCATCCCACTCGTCTGGATCGTGCCGCTGATCACGTTGGCTATCGGCGCCTGGTTGGCTTGGGACACCTATTCCAAGCGCGGCCCGACCATCACCATCACGTTCGATTCCGGAGACGGCCTGCAGGCCGGGCAGTCGCAACTCAAGTACAAGGACGTGGTGATGGGGACGGTCAAGTCCATCACCATCTCGCCCGACCTGACAAAGGTCGTGGCCACCGTTGAGACCACGCGCGACGCCGAGCGCCTGATCAACGACAAGACGGTCTTCTGGATCGTGAAGCCGCAACTCTTCGCCGGCCGGGTATCCGGTCTGGATACGCTGCTCTCCGGCTCCTATATCGGCATGCTGCCATCCACCGAGCCCGGGCAGCACCGTCATCACTTCATCGGCAACACCGACCCGCCCGTGCTCCCGGCCTATGTGCCCGGCACGGTATTCCATCTGCAGGCCCGAAAAGTTGGCTCGATCAGCCTCGGGTCGCCGATCTTTTATCGCGATCTCGAGGTCGGCACGGTGCTGGGCTGGGACCTGTCTCAGATGGCGCGCCACGTCACCATTCACGCCTTCATAAAGGCGCCGTTCGACAAGTACGTCCACGACGATTCTCTGTTTTGGAACGCCTCTGGTGTCTCGGTGAAGTTAGCCGCCTCGGGCATCAGGCTGCAGTTCGAGTCGATCAAGGCGGTGCTGCTGGGGGGCATCGCCTTCGACACCCGGCCCGATACCAAGGCGCCGGTCAGCGCGGCAGATCGCGTCTTTTCGCTCTATCCCGACCAGGAAGCCGCGACTGCCGCCGGCTACGGACGTCGCCTGCACCTGGTATCGCACTTCGAGGGGTCCGTGGCCGGCCTGGAAGTCGGTGCCGACGTGACCCTCCATGGCCTCAAGATCGGCGAGGTGACCGACGTCGGCCTCGTCTACGACTCCAAGCTCGACCGCATCGTCGCGCCGGTCAGTTACCAGGTCGAGGCCGACCGGATCTCCGGCGTCTCGGGACGCAACGACGTGCCCGAAGGGATGGTTGCAGCCGAGATGGTGCGACGCGGCTTCCGTGCCACCTTGCAGTCGGCCAGCCTGATTACCGGGCATAAGGTCGTGGCGATCGATATGGTGCCCGGAGCTCCGCCTGCCCAGCTCACGCGAGAGGGCGATGTCTGGTTGATGCCCAGTTCGAATGTCGGCGGTCTCGACAGTCTCACACAGTCGGCGAGCGAGGTGCTGAGCAAGATCAACCGCATCGATTTCGATGCGATTGGCAAGAGGATCGCCGATGCCGCCAAGGGCGTCGACGACATTGTCAACGGACCGCAGATAAAGGAGACGCTGGCATCTCTCGATGCCAGCCTGAAGTCCGTCAGCGACTTCACGCGGCGCCTCGACACCGATGCCGGACCGTTCCTCGCCCGCCTGCCCGAGATCTCCAGGCAGCTCGAGGACAGCCTGGTGCGTGTCAATCGGTTGGCGACGTCGGTCGACCGTGCCTACGGCTCGGAGTCCCGGTTTAGCCGCGAGCTGGACCGGTTGCTGCCGCAGATCAACGACACTGCGCGCTCGATTCGCGCCCTGTCCGATCTTCTTGCCAGGCATCCCGAGGCGTTGATCAAGGGCCGACCCGCTCCAGGAAAGGAATGATGCATGCCGCTCGGCCGCCGTTCTCTCGTGGCCCTCGCGCTGCCGCTCGCCGCGGCGGCCTGTTCGTCGTCGCCCGAGCCCGTGCTCTATGCCCTGCAGATGAAGCCCGGACCGGTGCTGCCGCGCGGCCCGAAAATCGTGCAGGTGCGTGACATCGCGCTGGCAAGCTACCTCGACCGCAAGGAGATCGTCCGCTCATCCCAGGACTACAAACTTGCCGTGATGTCGAACGATTGGTGGGGTGAATCGCTGGGACCGATGCTTGGGCGCGTCGTTGTCATGGGGCTCTCCCAGCGGCTGCCCTCCAGCCAAGTCCTGCTCGAGGGCGGCGCGATTTCGGCGGACTACAACGCGGTCGTCGGTATCAACATCCAGCGCCTCGATCTCGATGGCGCCGGAAATCTGCAGCTGCTGGCGCAGGCCGGCGTCGAATTCAATCGCCCGCGCCGCTCGGCGTCGCGCACGTTTCAGATTTCCCGCACGCCGCCCGCAGCAAACGTCGCGGGCCAGGTCGCCGCGATCAGCGAGGCGATCGCCGAACTGACCGACGGCGTCGCCCAGATGCTTCAGTGACGGAATTTCCGTGACTCAGTCCGAGTTGCGAGAATGCCCGGGATGCGGCCGATTTCAGGTCGTGCCCGCACTCGAGCCGGGAGAGACGGCGCGCTGCGTACGGTGCTCGACCGTGCTGAGGCGGACCCGGGTCGACTCCTTGCCACGGGCGCTGGCTCTCAACGTCGCCGCCCTGGTGTTGGTCGGTGTCCTGTGGTCGGCGATGTTGATGCGGGTGTCGACGGCCGGCATCGTGCATGACACGACGCTGGTGTCGGGACCGGTCGAACTGGTGCGGCAGGGCCTGTGGCCTCTCGCCATCGCCGTCGCCTTCACGACGGCGTT
>CAWUOG010000127.1:0-7701 GCA_963923875.1 uncultured Alphaproteobacteria bacterium | reverse complement strand
GTGCTCGACGATTTCCGCCAGTTGTTCGAGGCCGCACAGGCCCGCTTCGACAGCGCGGCTTAGCCCGCGACGGCCGTCGCCACCAGCTTCTGGAATTCACCCACCAGCTTCTCGGCTTCGGTGAGGAAGCGGCCACGCTCGGGAATGCCGGCGTTGAGACCGCGCTGCACCGAACTGGTCAGAATGTCGTCTTCCTCGCCGACCTGGGCGTTGAATGCGACGAGTTCCCCGGCGAAGCGCGGATCGACGCCCGGGGCGAAATACTGCTCGCTCATGCCGAGCGTGCGCAGCGGCCCGTCCGAGCGCCAGGTATCGATCGACAGGTTCGGGAATCCCGGATTGATGTTGATGGTCATGTTCGGGAACAGCAGATGGTACTGCGCCTCGGTGACCTCGCCTTTGGCGTCGTAGAGCTTCACGCCTTCCCGGACCGGTGCGATCTCCGACCGAACCTGCCCGATCTGGCTCAGCAGGAGCCCGTGGCCCCCGGCCTTGTAGCTGCCTGGCCGCACGTCGATCGCCGCACTGAAGCCCGGATGCGCCACCGGGCAATGGTAGCACTCGAGATAGTTCTCCAGCATGGTCTTCCAGTTGGCGTCGGATTCCCATTCGACCCGCGAATGGAGTTGCAGCGATTCGAGATCGATGCCGGCATCGCCGATCATCTTCGGCAGCATCCCGAACTGCGAGGCAAGCGTCGGCGCAGTCTCGTCGGCATTGACGAACGCCCACGGTCCCAGGGTCTCGACCCGGAGCTTCAGCAGCGGATAGTGGTCCATCCGGAAGCCCGGCTCCTGCGCGGTGCGCGGCGCCGCCTTGAGGCAACCTTCCAGATCGTAGGTCCAGGCGTGATACCCGCAGCGCAGGACGCGCGCGTTGCCGCGACCCTTCATCACCTCGTGGCGACGGTGGCGGCAGACATTGACCAGGGCCGACAGGCCCTTTTCGCCGCGCACCACGGCAACGGGAATGCCGCCGACATAGGTGGAGATGTAGTCGCCGACATTGCGCAGCTCGCTGAGCGGCCCGACATAGCCCCACGACCGGCGGAACAACCGTTCGACTTCCAGCCGCGCGATCTCGGGGTCGGTATACCAGCGCGCCGGCAGACTTTCGCCGCGGGCCAGCGCCGCTCGCAGATCGCTGACGGAGTCCATCGCGCGATTCATCGAAGCTCTCCGCTGTCTTGTTATGACTCCGCGAGAACGACCAGTCCGTCCACCGCGACGACGCCTTCGGCGTCCTTCTTCACCAGAAGCGGATTGATTTCCGCTTCGGCGACATCGGTGAATATGGCATGCGCCAGTGTCGAGAATTGGGCGATGGCGCGGGCGAGCGCCCCAATGTCGCCACGGGGAAGATTGCGATAGCCGCGAATGACCGCGAGGCCCTTCACCTCGTCGATCATCTGCAGCGCTTCCGATTCGCTCACCGGTGCGAGCCGCGTGGACGCGTCCTTGTAGATCTCGGCCAGCACGCCGCCGAGTCCGACCGTGATCGTCGGCCCGACCAGAGGATCGCGGCGATATCCCAGGATCACTTCGGCGAGGCCACGCTCCATCTTCTGCACCAGAAAGCCTTCGAGCTTCGCGTGCGGCGAATGTGCCTTCACCCGCTTCTCGATCTCGCGCGCCGCCATGGCGGCGATCTGGCCGTCGGCGAGACCCAGCGCCACGCCACCCGCCTCGGTCTTGTGGGCGATGTCCGGCGACAGGATTTTCAGCACCACCGGCCCGCCGATCTCGTTGACGGCAGCAACGACCCGCTTGGCGTCGGGAATGGCCATCGACTTGGCGATCGGAACGCCCAGCGCCCCGAAGAAGTCGGCGGCGCGGCGTTCGTCGAAACCCGACGTCTTGCCGGCGAGAAAGGCATCGACGGCGACCCGCGGCGGGTCCGGCAGTGCCGGTTCGGGCTGCGGCACAGTTCGCAACAGGCAGATCGCCATCGCCTCGGCGCACGACTCGGGATGCCGGAAGGCCGGCACGCCCGCCGCCGTCAGCAGCGCAAGCGACTTTTCGGCTGCCGGCGTCAATGCCACGGCGAACGGCTTGTCGGTCCTGGCGAACCTCACCAGAGGCTCGACGGCAAGCTCCGGATTGAACTGCGCCGACGAGCCGACCACGAAGATCGCCGCGTCATTGGCGGGATCTGCCAGCAGCCGCTCGATCGTGCCGGACACGATCTCGGGCTTGGCACCGGCCAAGGTGAGGTCGACCAGCTTGCCTTCGCCGGCCGCGATGCCGAGCGGCTTCAACCAGTCGACCAGTTCCTGCGGCGGGCCCGCGATCTCGAGACCGGCCATGGCCATGTTGTCGACCACCATGGCTGCACCGCCGCCCGTCGTGGTCGCCACCGCGACACGCCTGCCCTTCGCCGGTGGCCGATCGATCAGCAGCGCCGGCACGTCGACCAGCGATTCGAACATCGATACGCGCGCGATGCCGTGACGGCGGCAGAAGGCGTCGAATGTGGCGTCGCTGCCGGCGATCGCACCGGTGTGCGACTTCGCGAGTTCCTGGCCGATCTCCGAGCGGCCGAGCTTGTAGGCGATCACCGGCTTGCCGGCGGCATGCGCCCGCCGTGCCGCACGCGCCAAACGCTCGCCGTCGCGCAGGGTCTCCATGAACAGCAGGATCGCCCTGGTCTTGGCATCGTCGACCATCAGGTCGGCGATTTCGCCGACCGCGAGATCGACCTCGTTGCCGACCGAGATCAGGCGCGAGAATCCGATGCCGCGCGCATCGGCTCGTGAAAGAAGCGCGCCGATCAGACTGCCGCTCTGGCTCACCAGGCCCCAGCTGCCGGTGCGCAGCTTGTCGACGGCGAAGGCGGCATTGGCGGTCAGCGCCATCGGCGGATCGCTGCTTACCGTGCCGATCGAATTGGGACCGACCAGGCGGATGCCGGTCTCCCTGACGATGCGCACCAGCTCCTGTTGCAGCGTGGCGCCAGCTTCGCCGGCATCGGCGAAACCGCCGGCCAGGATCGAGGCGACCTTCACGCCGCGGCGGCCGCAGGCGGCGAGCGCATCGACCGCCTGCTTTCCGTTCAGCAGGATATAGGCGTGATCGATTTCGCCCGGCAGTGCGTCGATGTCCTTGTAGGCCTTCACGCCGAAGATCTCGGCGCGGCCGGGATTTACCGGCAGCACCTCGCCCCGGAAGCCGTGCTTGGCAAGAAAGCGCTGTGGCCGCGAGGTCGTGCGTTTTTCGTCAGACGAAGCACCGATCAGCGCGATGCGGCGGGGCTCGAACAGGGAGGCGAACAGGCTCATGCCCGGAGTATACTCGGGCCATGTTGCATCGTCGTCGTTTCCTCTCGGCGTCCCTCACCGTTCTCGCGGTGCCGGCACTTGCCCAGGCGCCGTGGCCCAGCAAGCCGATCAAGCTCGTGGTGCCCTATGCGCCAGGCGGCTCGACCGACGTCGTGGGCCGGGTGATCGCGGAGTATCTCGGCCAGCGTCTCGGCCAGAACATCGTGGTCGAGAACCGGCCCGGCAAAGGCGCCACCATCGGCACGTCGCAGGTCGCCAAGGCGGCGCCGGATGGGTACACGCTGCTGGTTTCCAACATCTCCTCGTTCGCCATCGCACCGCCTCTCTATGGCGATCTCGACTACGACCCGGTGAAGGATTTCACCCACATCACGCTGGCCTCGTTCAATCCCAGCGTTCTCGTCGTCAATCCGAGCTTCCCGGCCAGGACGCTGGCGGAATACATCGCCTACGCCAAGGCCAATCCCGACAAGCTTGCTTTCGCAACCTCCGGTCCCGGGTCGAGCAATCACATCCTGGGCGTGATGCTGGCCCAGATCAGCGGCACCAAGCTGATCCACATTCCCTATCGCGGCGCGGGGCCCGCCATGCAGGACACGATCGCGGGCAACGTGCCGTCGATGTTCGATTCGCTGCCGTCGGCGGCGCCGCACATCAAGGCCGGCAAGGTGCGTGCGCTCGCCGTCAGCGGCGCGGAGCGCAATCCGAGCTTCCCCGACGTGCCGACGATGAAGGAGCAGGGTTTTCCCGATCTCGTCTCCTATTCATGGTTCGGCCTCAGCGGTCCGGCGAACCTGCCGGCGCCGATCGTCGAGCGGCTGGCGAAGGAGATGCAGATCGTCCTCAAGGAGCCGGATGTGGTGAAGCGCTGGCAGGAGATCGGCGCCGAATCGAGCACCATGAAGCCCGAGGAATACAGCCAGTTCGTGAAGACCGAACTCGAGAAGGCTACGATTGCCGTCAAGGCATCCGGCGCCAAGCCCGGCGACTGAGGGAGGACCATCATGACCATCCGCCGCGTGACGTCACCGCATGTGCCCGAGCCGCCGCCCGAGCGCTGGTCCAACTGCCTGGTGTGCGACGGCATCGCCTATGTCTCGGGCATGACCGCGCGCGGCACCGACCCGGACCAGCTCAAGACGATGGACGAGTACGAGCAGGCCAAGCTGATCTTCAACAAGATCAAGGGCATGGTCGAAGCCGCCGGCGGCATGATGGCGGACGTGGTCAAGGTCACGATCTACGTCACCGACATCAAGAACAACACCAAGGTCTGGAAGGCGCGCGCCGAGTTCTTCAAGGGCAATTTCCCGGCTTCGACGCTGGTCGAGGTGAGCGCGCTCGCGGCGCCGGAAATCCTGGTCGAGATCGAGGCCATCGCCCATATCGGCAAGGGCCCGCGATAGGACGCCGCGCCGTTCAGTCGAGCTTGATACCGACGCGCTTGATCAGCGCCTCGCCCTTGGTCGACTCGCTCTTGAGCTGCTGGGCGAAGTCCTTCGGCGCGTTGATCACGATCTCCGAGCCGTCACTCCCCAGTGCGTCCTTGAACGCCGGGTCCTTCAGCGCTTCGGCCAACACCGCATGGATCCGCTCGACGATCTCTGGCGGCGTGCCCGCCGGTGCGGCGAGGGCCAACCAGCCATCCATGTCGAAGCCGTTGGGCATCGCCTCGAGCAGGGTCGGTACGTCCGGCATCGCGGACGTTCGCCGGGCGCTGGTCACCGCCAGCGCGCGCAGACTGCCCTGCTTGGCCGGACGGAACGCCGTCGGCATGGTCGGGAAGCCGACCTGCACCTGGTTGCCGAGCAATGCCAGCACGATGTCGGGCGCACCCTTGTAGGGCACGTGGACATAGTCGATGCCGGTGGCGAAACGGAACGCCTCGGCCGAGAGGTGGGCAAGGCTGCCGACACCGCCCGAGCCATAGTTCAGCTTGCCGGGATTCGCCTTGGCCAGTTCGACGAACTCGACGACGGTCTTCGCCGGCGACGAGGGCGGCACCACCATCAACGAGGGAATACGCGTCAGGATGGTGATTGGCACGAAGTCCCGCGCCACGTCGTAGTTGAGCCTGGCGTAAAGGAACTTGTTCTGGATGTGGCTGCTGGTCAGCAGCATCAGGGTGTAGCCGTCGGGCGCGGCGCGCGCCGCCACCTCCGCACCGATATTGCCGGCGGCGCCGGGCTTGTTCTCGATCACGAATTGCTGGCCGAGCCCGCCGGTCAGGCGCTGCGCCGCCTGGCGCGCCACCACGTCGGGCGCACTGCCGGCGATGAACGGCACGATCAGGCGTACCGGCCTGTCGGGATAGTCCGCCCGTGCCGGCCCGGCCTCGCCCAGCAACAGAGCCGCCAACAGGACGATAAAGGAGGTGCCTCGCATCTGTCCCTGCCGTCAGTTCTGGAAGCGCTTCTCCAGCGCCTGCCAGCGCTCGTTCTCGAACAAGGTCCAGAGCTGATTGTGATCCAGCATGCGGTCGGCGAACGCCGCCGTGCCACCCTCGGCCTTGAGGCCGGCCAGCAGGTCCTGGCCTGCGCGCGCGAACAGACGCGTCAGGGAATTCGGATAGATCGCCACCTTGAATCCCAGCTCCTGCAGCCGGGCGCCGGGCAGGATCGGCGTCTTGCCGCCTTCGACCATGTTGGCAAGGCATGGCGCCTTCAGCCGCTTCGGCACCTCGCCGAGTTGCGCCTCGCTTTGCGGCGCCTCGACGAAGAGGATGTCGGCACCGGCCTCGCGATAGCGCTCGGCCCGGTCGATCGCCGCCTCGTATCCTTCAAGCGCGATGGCGTCGGTACGTGCCACGATCATGATATCGGCATCGACCCGCGCATCGGCCGCCGCCTTGATGCGCTGGACCATCTCGTTGGCCGACGCGACCTTTCGGCCGGGTTCGTGACCGCACTTCTTGGGCCATTCCTGGTCCTCGAGCTGGATGGCGCTCACGCCGGCCCGCTCGAACTCACGCATGGTGCGAATCACGTTCAACGGGCCGCCATAGCCCGTATCGGCATCGGCAATGATCGGAATCGCCACGGCATCGCAGATGCGGCGCACACGGTCGAGGATCTCGCCGAAGCTCAGGGCGCCCATGTCCGGCGCGCCCAGGGCGCTCATGGAGACGCCCGAGCCCGTCACGTAGGCAGCATCGAAGCCCGCGACCTCGACGAGCCGGGCCGTGATGCAGTCGTAGCAGCCCGGTGCCGTGACCAGGCCGGGAGTGGCCATGCGCTGCCGCAGCGCCCGATGGCGCGTCCGTGTCGTGCGCAGGCCGGTCGGATAGGAGGTGCTTTCCGTGCTCATGGTCCCTTGCCCATATGTGCCGGCAGCCAGAGGGCGATCTCCGGCCAGAACACCAGCATCACCAGCAACACGAACATCAGCAAGTGGAACGGGATCGTGCCAAAGACGATGTCCTGCAGTTTGCCATCCCAGATGCTCTGGATGACGAACAGGTTGATGCCGATGGGCGGCGAGATCTGCCCCAGCTCGATGAACAGCACCAGGATGATGCCGAACCAGACCGGGTCGATGTGATACTGCAGCAGCACCGGATAGAGCAGCGGCACCGTGATCACGATCATGCCGAGGCTTTCCACCAGGCAGCCGAGGATCGTGTACAGCACGAACAGCGCAGCGAAGAACTCCAGCCGCGAGAGCTTGAGCGACACCAGCCAGGTCGTGAGCTGCTCGCCGACCCCGGCGACGCTGATCGCGTAGGAAAAGACGAACGCCGTATAGACGATCAGCAGGATATTGCCGCTGATCAGCACCGACGACGTCATCGCCGCGCGCAGTTCGGCCCAGCCGAGCTTGCCCCAGATGGCCGAGACGACCAGCCCCACGGCACAGCCCGCGGCGGCCGCCTCGGTGGGTGTCACCCAGCCGGCATAGAGGCTGCCCATGGTGCCGCCGATCACCAGGACGAAGGGAAAGAGGTCCGACAGAGCCGAAATCAGCTCGGCCAGGTTTTGCGGCCCCTTCTCGCGCGGCGCGATCTCGGGCTTCAGCAGCGCGTGCACAAGGACGTAGGCCATGAACAGCCCCGTGAGCACCAGCCCGGGAACGATGCCGGCGATGAAGAGCTTCGACACCGAGGTCTCGGTGAAGGTGCCGTAGACGATCATGGCGATCGACGGCGGAATCAGGATGCCGAGCGTTCCCCCGGCGGCAAGCGAGCCTGCCGCGAGCGGCCGGTGATAGCCGCGCTGCAGCAGCTGCGGCAGCGCAACGGTGCCGATCGCCGCTGCCGTCGCCACCGAGGAGCCGGAGATGGCGGCAAACAACGCGCAGCCCGCGATGTTGGTCTGCAGCAGACCGCCTGGGATGACGCAGACCAGCTTCGAGAGGCCGCGATAGATCCGGAAACTGAGGCCGGAATGCTGCATGATCTCGGCCATCAGGATGAACAGCGGCACCGC
>CAWUOG010000126.1:0-7818 GCA_963923875.1 uncultured Alphaproteobacteria bacterium | reverse complement strand
CACCATATCACCCGGAAATTGCGCTTTCGACCCGTGCCCGGCGCTGGTAAAACCCGCGCCATCGAGAACGAGCGGCCGGAAGGTCACTACGGGGCGTAGCGCAGTCTGGTAGCGCGTCTGCCTTGGGCGCAGAAGGCCGTCGGTTCAAATCCGGCCGCCCCGACCAACCCCGACCTTGGCCCGCGGAGAGTGGAGCAGATGAAGGTTCGCATCCTGAAGCCTGCAAAGACGGCCATGCAGTCGGGCCAGGCCAACACCCGGGAGTGGCTGCTCGAGAGCGAGCCGACGCCCAAGGTGCTCGACCCGCTGATGGGATGGACCGGTTCGCGCGACACCATGCAACAGGTCCAGCTCTGGTTCCCGACCCTCGACGAAGCCAAGGCCCATGCCGAGCGTAGTGGTTGGCAGTACACGGTCGAGCAGCCCAAGACTCGCGCGATCCGCGCCAAGGCATATGCCGACAACTTTGCCTACAACAGAATAGGCCGGTGGACGCACTGAGATGCGCGCGGAGCGCTGTCCGCAATGTGCCAAATTTGCCATCGAGCGCCCGTAGCTCAGGGGATTAGAGCAACCGCCTTCTAAGCGGTAGGTCGCTGGTTCGAATCCAGCCGGGCGCGCCATTGCGCCGACATGGGCACCTCTAACGTCGCGGCAGGACCGTAACGCTGTAACGGCCGATCTCGACGGCATTGATGTAGAACTGAAAAAGGTGGATGCCCGGCGCGCCTTCCTTGGTGATCGTCTGGCGCAGGCAGCGGCTCTCGGTGCCGGATTCGAAAGTCGAGTCGCTGTTGTAGAAGTCCGGGGGACCGCTCGGGTGACTGACCTTTATGCCGACATGAACGAGACGGTTTTGCGGTAATGGCCCCACGCCGAACCAGGTCAGCGCCCACACCGTGTAGGGTATGGCGCCGCCGCCCGGCGGAAAGACTCCGAGCACGGTGCAGTCGGGCTGGATTCGGGTGGCGATGCCGACTGTCGTCGTGAGTTTGCCCAAGCCGTCGACCGTCACGTCGAACCCCTGGGCGCGAGCGGGCGAGACAGCCAGCAGAGCGGCCGCCGCAATGCCAATCAGATGACGCAAGCCAAAGCCTTTCTCCACGGCGATAGACCTTAATACACGCAATTTGCAGCGGGCAATCGACTGCAAGGCTTGCCTCGCCCGGCGGAGGCACGCCATAGAAGGACCAATGTCGAAGGCCGCCGCAGAACCTGTCGTCACGATCCGGGAATTGGACGGAGAGAACGTGCACGTGGTCGACGGGCTGTTTCACCCCGACGTCGTGCGGGTCGTGTTCGAGATCCTGAAGCGACTCGCCTTCACTTTGTCAGACTATGACAGCGATGAGACCGCCTACCTGCGCCATTGGAAGGCCGAGTTCGAGGGGGGCTATCACAAGTCCAATCCGGTGCTGGCGATGTGGCACGACGCAATCGTCAAGAAGGCACAGGAAGCCTTCCCGCGCCGCCGGCTCGCGATCGGGCGCATCCATTGCAACAATCATCTCTACGGCGACCTGCAGCATACCCACACCGACATCGTGCCGGGCGTCACCGCGCTCTACTTCGCCAATCCCGAATGGCAGGAGGACTGGCAGGGCGAGACCGTGTTCTACAACCGTGCCGGCGAGCCGTTCCATGCCGTGGCACCCAGGCCAGGTCGGCTGCTGCTGTTCGACGGCGGCATCGTCCACAGAGGCGGTGTCCCGTCTCGCAAGTGCTTCGAACCGCGTCTGTCGGTTGCCTTCAAGTTTCGCGAGGAAGCGAACCGGTGAGGTTCGGCGGCACCGCTCTTCCGCGTCTCTGCCTGCTGGTTGCCGTCTTGGCCACGCTGACGCTGCTCGGTTGCTGGGACAACAAACGTATCATGGAGCAGGTGCTGGCTGGAGGCTACGAGACGGCTGCGCAGGTCGTCGGCGCGCAGTACCAGCGCAAGCTGCCGTTCGCGCTCGACGGCTACAAGCCGCGCTTCGTCGAACAGGACATCTCCGTCGACCTCACCTGGAAGGGCAGGGACGGCAAGAACCGGGAGTTCCGCAAGGTGCCGGTCAGTGAGTCCTTCGCCCGCAATATCGTCGCAGGCGACCAGGTGAAACTGGTCGCATTGCCGGCCAAGGTAACCGACGACACGACCGACGTGCCGGTGATCCTGGCTGACGCACAGCAGCGGCTGGCATCGCTGCAAACCTGGATCGAAACCTCTGGATACGTCGCTTTGGCGACCTGGGCCGCCTATGCCGGGCTTACCCTGTTTGGGGCGGGGCGCACGAGACTACGGCCGGGGCAAGTTGCCGGACCAGCGGCACCGGCACCGGTCGATGTTCCGCCGCGCCGCACGATGCTCGGGCTGGGGCTCGTGCTGATCGGCGGCTTCATGGCCTTCCACGCGTGGTCCGAGCAGCAGTCCTTGGAGGCGATGAAAAGTGCGGGTACCGAAGTGATTGCCGACATCCTCTCGGTCAACGACATGCCGCGCAAGTCGAGCGATAAGCCGTCCTACGCTGTGCGGCTGGCGTGGAAGGACGGGCGAGGGGCAGTCCATCACTACGGGCCAACCCCCATTAGCGAACGCTTCTACGGTGAGATCACGAAGAACGGTCAACTCGCGGTAAAGCAGACGACCATCCGCTTTCGTGAGGACGACTTGCAGACCCGTCCTCTAATCGTGGCCGATGCGCCTGAACAGAGTTGGCGGTCCCAGTTTGGCGTCACCGGCGGCGTGGGGTTGCTCCTGGTCGGGTTGGGCTGCCTGTTTTCGGCGGCCCAGTATATTCGGCGTCAAAGGGCCCGCTGACGCGACTGCGTTCGTCAGACCTGTCGAACTTGCACGGGCGAAATCCAAAAAAGTAAATGCGAGGCATTTGCAATAAGCCATGATTAGGCATAGACATTGCGAACCATTCGCATTTACGGGAAGGCCGCCGCGGCCCGTGGGTGTGTTCCTTGGCCCACTAGGGGGAATGTCATCGTGAAGCGTCCGCGCCGCCATCTACCCGTAAAATCCGTCCTCGCCACCCTCGCCGTTGCCCCGGCCGCCATGGCCCAGCAACAGCCTCCCGGGGCGACCGATACGCCCAACACCGAGCCGGGCGCGGCCCCCGGCCAAAGCCAGCCTGCCCAGCCCTCGGGGGCGCCCGCGACCCTCGGTACGGTCACCGTGACAGGCACGCGACCGAGCGAGGACTTCGCGCCGCCACCGGTCTCGATCCAGAGGGTCGGCGGCAATGTGATGGACATCCCGCAGTCGATAACGATCATCAACAAGGACCTGATGCAGAGTCAGGGCGCGACCTCGTTTCAAAGTGCGATCCGTAACGTGCCAGGCATCACCATTGGTGCCGCCGAGGGCGGGACGATCGGCAACAACATCAACATCAACGGCTTCTCGGCGCGCACCGACATGTACATCGACGGCATGCGGGACCGTGGCCAGTACTACCGCGACGTTTTCGCGCTTGAGCAGATCGAAGTGCTGATGGGCCCGTCCTCGATGCTGTTCGGTCGCGGCTCGACCGGCGGCGTGATCAATCAGGTGATGAAGAAGCCCGGCAAAGACAAGAAGACCGAGCTGCAGTCCTCGGCAACGACCAACGGGCTCACGCGCTTCACGGCCGACGTGAATCAGCCCGTCGATCAGGACCAGGCCGCCCGCGTCAACATGATGTTCCAGCGCGGCAAGGCCTCGACCCGCGACCTGACCAACGTCATGGATTTCGGCATCTCGCCGTCGCTCACGCTCGGCATGGGCGGACCGACCCAGGTGAATTTCACCGCGCTGTTCCAGCACAACTACGACCAGGTCGACTACGGCATCCCGCCCTACAACGGTGTGCCGCTCAACGTGCCGCGCAATACGTCCTACGGGTTCGCCGACGATTTCACGGCGACCGACACGATCATCGCCGGCGCAACGATCGAGCACAAATTCAACAAGGACACCACGCTGCGCAACCAGTCGCAGTTCTCCTACGTCAATACTTTCGCACGCGAGACCTCGGGGCAGGCGACCGGCTTCGTCAACAACGGTGCCGCCTTTGCGGTTCAACCCTTTGGGTCGCAGGACCCGAACAATCTCTACATCCGCCGCCAGAGCCGTGACCGCAACATCGACGACTTCTCGGTGACCAACCAGACCGAGGTCTACGCCAAGTTCGACACCGGCTCGATCGGTCACACGCTTCTGACCGGCCTCGAGCTCAGCTACGACAGCTACCGTAACCAGGGCTACAACCGCTCCGGCACCTGCAACAACCTTGCGATCCCGGCCAACACGAACTTCAACTTCGTCGGGTGCGTGCCGGCGGGTTTCACGACGGGCGGCTACAACACCGTTGGACAGACGTACGGCAACCTCGCTTCCGGGCAGGCCAAGGGCATTGCGCCGTACATAAACGACACCATCCAGCTCCTGCCCGAGGTGAAAGTGGTCGCCGGCGTGCGCTACGACGTCTACGACGCGATCGTGGGCAACAGTTGGAACCAGCTCAACGGCCTGTCGACGACGTCGATCGCCTACGCCCAGCAGACAACCTACTTCACGAGCGTGCGGGCCGGCGTCATCTACCAGCCGCAGCCGTGGCAGATGTACTACGCATCCTACAGCACCTCGTTCAATCCCTCGCTCGAGCAGCTGACCTCGACCACGGGCAGTACGCAGCCGCTTCCGCCGGAGAACAACGAAGCTTTCGAGGTCGGTGCCAAGTACGACCTGCTGCACAACCAGCTGTCGCTGACCGGCGCGCTGTTCCAGATCACCAAGAATAACGCCCGCACTCAGAACACCGACGGTACCTACAACGCCACCGGTCAGATCCAGGTCCAGGGCTTCCGCACCGGGGTCGCCGGGTCGGTTACGCCGGAATGGTCGATGTGGGGCGGCTACACCTACCTCAACGCCAGGATCACTCAGGGCGTCGCGGCAAACACCACGGGCGCGGTGCCGCTCAACACGCCCCAGGATTCGGCGACCTTGTGGACGACATACACCTTCGACAAGAAGTGGGAGATCGGCGGCGGACCAACCTATCTTGGCCAGCGTTATGCCAACAACACGGATACTGTCAGCGTGCCGGGCTTCGTGCGCTTCGACGCCACAGCCGCCTTCAAGGCCGAGAAGTACGATATCCGAGTCAACGTATTCAACCTCACCAACGCCTACTTCTACGATCAGGTCATCGCCTCCGATGGAGGTCGCGCCGTGCCCGGGTCGGGATTGACGGCGATGCTGACGCTCACCGCGCGACTCTGATCCGGACGCCATTGAGCTGACTGTCGCCATGCTCGTCTGCATCCCCAACGTCCTCGAGGCCGCGCAGATCGTAAGTCTGCGCGAGCGGCTGGAACATGCCGGCGATTCCTGGGTCGACGGCCGGGTGACCGCCGGCTACCAGGGGGCTCCGGTCAAGTTCAACCAGCAGATCGACGAGCGCTCGGAAGTGGCGCTGGCCTGCCAGCGCATCATCGTGCCGGTGCTCGAGCGCAACCCGATCTTTATCAGCGCCGTGTTGCCGAACATGATCTATCCTCTGCAGTTCAACCGCTATGGCGAGGGCATGACGTTCGGCCCGCACGTAGACGGCAGCGTGCGGCTGCGCCCGCACGACGGCCGCAAGATTCGCACCGACGTCTCGGCGACGCTGTTCCTCACCAATCCGGCCGACTACGACGGCGGTGAGCTGCTGATCGAGGACACCTACGGCCGCCACAGCATCAAGCTCGCGGCCGGCGACATGGTGGTCTATCCTGCGACCAGCCTGCATCACGTGGCGCCGATCACCAGGGGGATGCGCACCTCGTGCTTCTTCTGGGTGCAGAGCCTGATCCGTGACGACACGCAGCGCGCGCTGCTCTACGAGATGGACGGCGCCATCCAGCGGCTGAACCAGACCAATGCCGACGAGGGTGCGCGCCGGGCGCTGATCGGCTGCTATCACAACCTGGTCCGCCAATGGAGCGAGACCTGATGGCCAACATGACCACAGGCTCCGCAAATGGCGCCGATGGTGCGGCTCGCCGAGCGGCACTGCTCTACTGGCTGCGCCGCACCCACGGCTGGTTCGGCCTGTGGGGTGCATTGTTCGGCCTGATGCTGGGCATCAGCGGTGTGTGGCTGAACCATCGAGCCACGCTGAAACTCGATCTGCCGGATCAGCGCATCGCCAACGCCCAACTGCCGCTACCCGACCCCGCGCCCAGGACGGCGCCGGAGATGGCGGCATGGCTGCAGCAGACACTCAGGCTCGACAAGGCGGCGTTCAACGTCCGGGTCGAGCGGGCGCGCCCGGTGCCATGGATGGAGCGGGGCGGCGAAAAGCCGCTGCAGCAGCCTCTCCAGCAACCGGAGCGCTGGCTGATCAATCTCGGCGGCCCCAACCGCGTGATCCAGGCCGAATACTGGGTGGGCAACCGATCGGTCGGCCTGCGCACGACTGAAAACGGCTTCATCGCCACGCTGACCAACCTGCACAAGGGCACCTCCATGCCGGTGGCGTGGATCCTGCTGGTCGACACCGTGGCCGGCAGCCTGATATTCCTGTCGCTGAGCGGGGCGCTCCTGTGGTGGATGACCAACCGTCGCCGACGGCTGGGCCTCGCGATCTTCGGTGCCTCCATGTCGGTGACCGTTGGCCTGGCGCTGTGGTCGCTATCGTCATGAACGCGCCGGGACTGAACGAACTGCCAAGAGTACCTGACCTCGAACCGGTCGACTTCGACGTGGACCAGAACACTCCCTTGATTGCCTACAAGGAACCGCTGTCGCCGATGGCCAAGCGGGGCCTGCTGGCGGCCGTGATCTTCTTCCATGTCGGCGCGGGCTATGCACTGACCCAGATCGAGCCCGGCAAGATCGTGGCGGGCGAGGGTAATCCGATGGAGGTGAGTTTCGTCACCGAGTCGGCCCCCGAGCAGACCGAACAGATCCAGGAGCAGTCCAAACCGGAGCAGCCGCAGCCCGTCGTGCCCGACCCGCCGCAGCTCGAGTCGATGGTCCAGCCACCCGAGCCCGACCTGCCGCCCCCGGTATTTCCCGTGCCGCCGCCTCCGCCGCCCAAGCCCGTCGCTGCGCCGCCGCCCAAGCCCAAGCCACAGCAGCAAGCCAACCCCAACCTGAATCCGAACCCGGCGCCGGCCGCCGCAGCACCGGCAGCCGGTCCCAGCCAGCTCTCGGAGTCGCAGGTCGCCTTCATCAACCGGCCGAACCCGGACTATCCCGTGCGCGCGCGCCGCGCCGGCCAGCAGGGCCAGACGATGGTGAAGTTTCTGATCGAGACCAGCGGCCGGCCGAGCCAGGTGTCGGTCGACAAGTCGTCGGGCTACCCCGATCTCGACGCCGCTGCGGTGAGCGGCGTCAAGGCGGCGCTGCTGCGGCCTTATACCGAAAACGGCATCGCCCGGCCGATCTGGGCCGTGGTCGCCATCACCTTCAAGCTGAATTAGTACCGAGGACCGTCATGGATGAACCTTCCGCCCTGGGTTTCGGCCACTTCCTCGCGCAGTCCGACGTCGTGGCGCGCGTGCTGCTGGTCGTGCTGCTGCTGATGTCGGCGATCTCCTGGTACCTGATCATCTACAAGGGCATCACCCAGGTGATGCAGCAGCGCCGAAGCAAGAAGTTCCTGGACTTCTTCTGGAGCGCCACGTCGCTCGAAGCGGTGCAAAACGAACTGAACGTGCACGGCGTCGACGAGCCGTTCGGGCACCTCACCGCGCACTCGCTGCATGCCCAGGCGCATCACGAGAAGTTCGGCGCCGCCAAGCTTGAAGAGGCCGGCAGCCAGCAGGAGTTCCTGACCCGCACCATCAAGAAGGTGCTCG
>CAWUOG010000125.1:0-7856 GCA_963923875.1 uncultured Alphaproteobacteria bacterium | reverse complement strand
GGTGGAGCGATATCCCCATGGCCGTGTCCAACTAGATTTAGTAGTCTGTAACTCCATGACGCGCTTTATCTTCATAACGGGCGGCGTGGTTTCCTCGCTTGGTAAGGGTCTTTCGTCGGCAGCGCTGGGAGCGCTGCTGCAGGCTCGTGGTTTCAGGGTTCGGCTGCGCAAGCTCGACCCGTACCTCAACGTCGATCCGGGCACGATGAGCCCGTACCAGCACGGCGAGGTCTTCGTCACCGACGATGGCGCGGAGACCGATCTCGATCTCGGCCACTACGAGCGCTTCACAGGCGTCGACGCCAAGCAAAGCGACAACATCACCACAGGCCGCATTTATTCGAGCGTGATCGCCCGCGAGCGCCGCGGCGAATATCTCGGCGCTACGGTTCAGGTGATCCCGCACGTCACCGACGCGATCAAGGAATTCGTGGTCGCCGACACCGACAAGGAAGATTTCGTCCTGGTCGAAGTGGGCGGCACGGTAGGCGACATCGAAAGCCTGCCGTTCCTGGAGGCCATCCGCCAGGTCGGCAACGAACTCGGGCGCGAGCGCGTCATGTTCGTGCACCTCACGTTGTTGCCCTGGGTGCCGACGGCCGGAGAGCTCAAGACCAAGCCGACCCAGCACTCGGTCAAGGAGTTGCTGAGCGTCGGTATTCAGCCCGACCTGCTGGTTTGCCGTTCGGGCGACAAGGAAATTCCGGCCAACGAGAGGCGCAAGATCGCGCTGTTCTGCAACGTGCGACCGGAGCGCGTGATCGAAGCGCGCGACGTCGACACGATCTATCAGGTGCCGATCGCCTATCACGACCAGGGCTTCGACCGCGAGGTCTGCAGGTATTTCGATCTCGAGGACCGGGAGCCCAACCTCGAACGCTGGCGCGGCGTGGTCCGTTCGGTCCGCGAGCCCGAGGGCAAGGTGACCATCGCGGTGGTCGGCAAGTACACCGTGCTGCTCGACGCCTACAAGTCGCTCTCCGAGGCACTGACCCATGGCGGTTTCGGCAGCAACGTGAAGGTCGGCCTGGAGTGGATGGACTCCGAGATCTTCGAGCGCGACGACGCCGTCAGCCACCTCGAGAACGTGAATGGCATCCTGGTACCGGGCGGCTTCGGAGAACGCGGTACCGAAGGCAAAATCCACGCGGTGAAGTTCGCGCGCGAGCGCAAGGTGCCATTCTTCGGCATCTGCTTCGGGATGCAGATGGCGGTGATCGAGGCCGCCCGCAACCTGCTCGGTATCGAGCACGCCTCGTCGAGCGAATTCGGCCCGACCGATCATGCCGTGGTTGGCCTGATGACCGAATGGGTGAAGGGAAATCAGGTCGAGAAGCGCACGGCTCAAGGCGACATGGGCGGCACGATGCGCCTCGGCGCCTATCCGGCTCATCTGCGGCGGGGCACCAAGGTACACGAGATCTACGGCCAGGACGTGATCAGCGAACGCCATCGGCACCGCTACGAGGTCAACGTCAATTACAAGGATCGCCTAGAGCAGGTCGGGCTGCGTTTTTCGGGCATGTCTCCGGACGGTATCCTGCCGGAGATCGTCGAGATTCCCGACCATCCGTGGTTCATCGGAGTGCAGTATCACCCCGAGTTGAAGTCACGGCCTTTTGCGCCGCATCCGCTTTTTTCATCGTTCATCGGCGCGGCCAAGACTCAGAGCCGGCTGGTCTGATTTCGAACCTGGCAGAAGGCCGGAGACGGGGATGGCCCTGTCCGCGGTACCGTATTTCGGTCATGTTCTTCGGCTGAAGTTCACCGTCATGATCGTCCGTTTCCTGCTGTCACTCGTCCTTGGCCTCACCGCCGCCGCCGCGGGCGTCCTAGCGCAAGGCGCCGCCCAATCGCCCTACGGCAAGGCCGAGCGTCGCGACCCGCTGTTCCTGCGCTTTCCCGAAATGGCCGAGCGCTACTGGGTCAACACCGAAACCATGACGTCGAGCCACAAGGCGGTCGCCGTGCCGATGCCCAAGCAGTGCGCCTTCGTCTATGCCGATACCTACACCAAGGGCCCGATGAGCGAGCGCGAAGTTCAGGACATGGCGCTGTCGACCTGCAATCGCCGTCTCGCCGATCTCGGGCCGCTGGGCGAGAACTACACCGTTCCCTGCCAGTGCAAGGTCGTTATCAGCAATGAGGTCTATCTCGTTCCCCGCGACACCTTGCCGGACGACGCCTATGGGCCGGCCTCGATTTTCTATCGTGACGATCGCGGCAACGTCGCACGCCTCAACGGTGTCGCGCGCTATGGCGCGCTGGTCGGGCGCGATCGTTCCGTGACATTCAACGTCGACAATCCGCGCGGCGAGAAGGTGTGCGAAGGCACCTTCACCAACGAGGGACCGGGCAACGGCCGCTTCTCGCTGTCGTGCTTCGACGGCAAGTTCGGCGGGCAGGGGACCTACCAGAGCAAGACCGGGGCACCCAACGACCATGTCATCGCGCGCGGCCAGACGGCGCGCGGGCAACCGGTGGTCATGGTGATCGGCCTGCCGTCGCAGCTGGCGGCCGGTACCTACGGCGGCCTCTGACATGTCACGCTGGCTGATCCTGACTGCGATCGCGCTTCTGCCGACGGGCGCGCTGGCGCAGAGCGCGGGCGAGGTCGAACGTTGCTTCCAAAATCCGTCGGCCTGCTCGCGCGGCCCGGCCGAGGCGCCGCGACCTGTCACGGCAGGCCCGAATACGCCGGTGGCCGCGGCCGATTATGCGACCGTGCTCAACGGTCCGGAGGTCGACCGTAAACGCGTCCAGGAATCGCTGCGGGTTCTCGACAAGTATACCGGGCCGATCGACGGCAACCTGCAGTCGGAACAGAGCCAGAAGGCGATCTCGGATTGGCAGAAGGGGCACGGCTATCCGCAGGTCGGCAAGCTGACGCCGGCGGAGGCTCTGACGCTGCATGCGGAGGCTGCCAAGGCCCCCATCAAGCGCATCGATCCCAGCCAGACCGCGACGGCGCCGCCCGTCCCGATCGCCCCGCCACCGAGCAATGCCGATACCCTGAAGAGCCTCCAGGACAGGATCGCCGAGCGCCGCAAGGCTGCGGAGCCCAGGGCGGAGGCGGCGGTGCAGTCCCTGGTCAGGGACCTCAGGAGCTATATCTCGGCCGACGGCATGGGTGTCGCGGGCGATCAATTCGCAGCCTTTGCCAAATGGTATGCCGACAACAAGTCGGCTGGCCGCACGATCGGCGAAGTAACTCCCGCGATTGACGATTACGGCGATGCCAAAGCGGGGGCGGCGGCGACGGCGGAGATTCGCTTCGAGACCAGGCAGGCCGACAAGAGCTTCTCTCAGTGCCTGGTCTTTGCCTGGATCGAGGCGAGCCCGCGCCGGAATGGCGAAGCCTTCTCCTGCGACGACGTCGCCGCGGTCGAGAAATGGAAGACCGATCAGGCGCTCAAGAGCGCCTGGCGCTAGTCGACCCGCTCGAGATAGCTCTCGAACACGCCGACATGCACCGCTGCCGGGTCGGCCGAATTCGGCCAGAGTTCCTCGGCCCTGAAGCGTACGTCGTAGGTCGGCTCGTCCTCGGCCTCGACGCCATGGGCATGGGCGTCGGGAAAAGGGTAAGCGGGCGATATGCCGACCACAACGCCGCTCTTGCCGCGCACATAGCCTGGCGCACGGACATGACCTGAGACGTGCTCGGTGCGTACCCGGACCTTGTCACCGATCTTGAATTTCTCGCGCGTCGCAACGTTTGTCCGCCCGGGCCCGATCGGCAGCGATAGCGGAAACGCGCCTTGCGCGCGCCGATCGAGTTCTTCCTTGGTGACTATGCCTTTTTCGACGCAGAGCGTAGCGAGGCTGGTCAGCGAACGCTCGTAGTAGCTGGCGGAGAGATAGTGCCGCGGCTCCATGCGCTCGATGGCGTGCCGGTACTCATCCATGTTGAAGATTCCGAGCTTCACGGCGAGCGAGTACAGCGCGTTGACCCGCTTCTCCCACGGCTCGTGGAAAGTCTGGGCCTTCAGGGTGTAGCGGACCCGGCCGAAACCCTGGCGGCCGCCCATGTCATGAACGCCATCCATGCGTCGGCTCCTAGAGGCGCGCGACGCCGATCATGGCGTCCTTGGTCACGATCTTGGCGAGTTCCTCTTCCGACCAGCCCTTGGTGTGCTCGGGCCGGACCGGCAGGACCATGTAGCGCGTGTCGGCAGTGGTGTCCCAGACGCGGATGTCGACCGACTCCGGCAGATCCAGTCCCATTTCCTTCAGCACGGTGCGCGACTGGCGCACGACGCGGGCACGGTATTCGAGATCCTTGTACCAGTCCGGCGGCAAGCCGATGATCGAGAAGGCGGTGCACGAGCAGAGCGTGCAGACGATCACGTTCTGCAGCGTCGGCGTATTCTCCAGCACGACCAGGTGCCGGTGGTGCGGAGGCATGGTGAGGCCCAGTTCGCCGACCGCTGCGCGGCCGTTGGCCAGCAGGCGCTTCTTGAACTCGGCGTCGGTCCAGGCCTTGGCGATGACGCGGGCGCCATTCTCCGGGATCCACTTCTCCTCGACCGTATGCTTGAACTCGTCGATGAACGGGCCGGGGTTCATGCCACGATCGTGCATCACCGCCTGGATGGCATCGACGCGCCGCTCCACGGTGGCGGTGTCCTGCTGGACATGGCTGCTGTCGGGCATCTCGGCGCTCCCTGTTAGGCTTGCTGTCTGCGGCCGAGTATACCTTGCCGGCCGGGAGGCACGCAGCTAGAGAAGCCCCGCCTGGAAGGAGTTTATCTAATGAGCGCCATCGTCGACGTCCGCGGCCGTGAAATCCTCGATAGCCGTGGCAATCCGACCGTCGAAGTCGATGTCGAGCTGGAGAGCGGCGCGATCGGGCGTGCTGCGGTTCCGTCCGGTGCCTCGACCGGCGCGCACGAGGCGGTCGAACTCCGAGACGGCGACAAGAAGCGTTATGGCGGCAAAGGGGTCCTGAAGGCGGTGTCGGCGGTAAACACCGAGATCATGGACCTGCTGTCGGGGCTGGAGGCCCGCGACCAGATCAAGATCGACCGCGCCATGATCGACCTCGACGGGACGCCCAACAAGGGGCGTCTCGGCGCCAATGCAATCCTGGGCGTATCGCTGGCGGTGGCCAAGGCGGCGGCGCTCGAGAGCGACCTGCCGCTCTACCGCTATGTCGGCGGGAGCCAGGCCGCAGTGCTGCCCGTTCCGATGATGAACATCATCAATGGCGGTGCGCACGCCGACAATCCGATCGATATCCAGGAATTCATGATCATGCCGGTTGGCGCCGGCCGCTTTTCCGAGGCGCTGCGCATGGGCTCGGAGGTGTTCCATGCGCTGCGTGTCCAGCTCAAGGAGGCGGGCCATAACACCAACGTCGGCGACGAAGGTGGTTTCGCTCCGAATCTCGCCACGGCCGACGAGGCGCTCAGCTTCATCATGAAGTCGATCGAGAAGGCGGGATATCGCCCCGGTGAGGACGTGATGCTGGCGCTCGATCCCGCCTCGACCGAATTCTTCAAGAACGGCAAGTACGAGTTGGAAGGCGAAGGCAAGTCGCTCGATCAGGGCGGCATGGTCGACTATTACGCCGCCCTGGTCGCCAAATACCCGATCATCTCGATCGAGGACGGCATGGCCGAGGACGACATGAAGGGCTGGAAAGCGATCACCGACAAGCTCGGCAAGAAGATCCAGCTGGTCGGAGACGATCTCTTTGTCACTAATCCGAAGCGCCTCGGGCAGGGCATCAAGGACGGCCTCGCCAACGCCATCCTGGTGAAGGTCAACCAGATCGGCTCGCTGACCGAGACGATGGAAGCGGTATCGATGGCGCGGAACGCCAACTACGGCGCGGTGATGTCGCATCGCTCGGGCGAGACCGAGGATTCCACCATTGCCGACCTCGCCGTGGCGACCAACTGCGGCCAGATCAAGACCGGTTCGCTGTCGCGCTCGGATCGCCTGGCCAAGTACAACCAGCTCCTGCGCATCGAGGAGCAGCTCGGCACCCAGGCCCGTTACGCCGGCAGGTCGATCATCCGCGGCGCCTGATGCGCAAGGTCCTGGTCATCGGCATCGGCGCAGGCAATCCGGACTACCTCACGGTCCAGGCGATCGATGCCCTTAACCGGGTCGATGTGTTCTTCATTCCCGACAAGGGCGAGGAGAAGTCAGGGCTCCGCGAGTTGCGTGAGCGCATCCTGGCGCGCTTCATCAAGACGCCCACACACAGGACGGTGTCCGTCGCCATCCCCAGGCGACGCGAAGCAGGCGACGACTATCGCGGCGCCGTCGACGACTGGCATGCCGCCCTGATCGCAAACTACGAAAAGCTGTTCGCCGAGCATCTCCCTGAGGGCAAAACCGGTGGCTTCCTCGTGTGGGGGGACCCGATGCTCTACGACAGCACCCTGCGCCTTCTCGAGCGGCTCTCGGCCGAGGTCGAGGTGATTCCCGGCATCAGCGCCGTCCAGGCGCTCGCCGCGCGTCACGGGATTCCGATCAACCGGATCGGCGAGCCGGTACTTCTCACGACCGGTCGCAAGGCGATGCTCGGCCTGCCGGAGGATGTCGACAGCGTGATCCTGCTCGACGGCGACCAGGCCTTCGCCCACGTCCCGGGCGACTACGACATCTTCTGGGGCGCCTACCTTGGCACGCCCGACGAAATTCTGGTGTCCGGCCGGCTGAATGATGTGAAGGCCAAGATCGAAAAGACCCGCACCGAGGCGCGCCGGCGGCACGGTTGGATCATGGACACCTATCTGCTGCGCCGCCGGAGCTGAACGCGACCTCATAGTGATCGGCGGATTCGTCAAAGCCCGACAGCACGGCACGCGCCCGCAGTTCGACATGGGCTTTGGCGATATCCTCGCCGGTGAACGCCCGGATCGCCTCGCGCGACTCCCAAAGTGTAATCGCCAGGAATTCCGTTTCGGTGCCGCTCGATCGCTGCAGGAGCCAGGCCCCACGATGGCCGGCCAGCCGCTGCAACTCGGGCACGACGTTGCGAGTGAAATGGCCAACATAGGCCGGGGCATTGGCCGTGGAGGCGCGGCCGCGCCAGGTGCGAGCGATCATGCCTTCGAGCTAGTGGCGGGGCGCCGGCCGGTATTGGTAAAAATTGCCCATGCCCCGGCGCGACCCTCATAACGCGGCCCAATATTGGTGTGACCCGCATATCGACGGCCTCAGCCTGATGCATGCCGATTTCACGACGCACGAGTATCCGCAACACACCCATGACGCACTGGTGATCGCCATCACCGAGCAGGGCGGTTCGGTGGTGAAGAGCCGTGGAGAGCTGCAGGATGCCACGCCGTCGACCCTGTTCGTGTTCAACCCCGAGGAGCCACATGGCGGATGGATGGGGCGCAGCGAGCGCTGGCGCTATCGCTCGCTCTATCTGGCCCGTTCGGCGCTGGAACGCGTCGCCGCCGGTCTCGGCGTCGCAGAGGTGCCCTATTTCACGCGCAACACGTTCGCCGATCCGGAATTGATCGAGGCGTTCCTCGCCATGCACCACGCGCTGGAAGAGGGACGGGACGTCTTTCGCGAGCGCGAGTTGCTGATCGCGGGGTTCGGGTCGCTTTTCAGGCGGCACGGCGGCAGGCCGGTGCGTATCGAGGAAGGCCGGCAGGACCGCGCGATCTTCGAGCGCGTGCGCGAACGAATGCGCGCCGAGTATGCGAGCGATCTTTGCCTGGATGCGCTCGCCCGCGACGTGGGGCTGACGACATTCCAGCTGATCGGCCTGTTCAAGCGCAGTGCCGGCCTTACCCCGCATACCTATCTGACACAGGTCAGGCTCGGCATGGCATGCCGGCGCCTGCGCCGGCAGCAGGCGCCGGCCGACGTGGCGACTGATGTCGGGT
>CAWUOG010000124.1:0-7933 GCA_963923875.1 uncultured Alphaproteobacteria bacterium | reverse complement strand
GAAGGTCGCCGAGGCCTCGCCGCGCAGCACGCCGTAGAGCAGCAGCAGGGCGCTGGCAGCGGCGAGGAAGATCTCCGGTCGGGCGAGAGTCCAGTTTTCGAGGCCGAGCATGTGGGTCACTCCTCGCCTTTCACCGCAACGCCGCGGTTCGGGCGAGCTTAAGCGCCGCGTTATAGTCGCCGATCAGCTTGTCGACGGCGGGCGCCATCGGATCGAGGAACGAGGCGGGATAGATGCCCATCCACAGCGTGATGAGCACCAGCGGCAGGAACACCGCGATCTCGCGCTTGTTCATGTCGAGGATGGTCTTCAGGGAATCCTTGGTGAGTTCACCGAAGATGATCTTGCGGTACAGCCAGAGCGCGTAAGCCGCGCCCAGGATCAGGCCGGTCGAAGCCAGGAACGCTACCCAGGTGTTCGCCTTGAAGGCGCCGATCAGCACCAGGAACTCGCCGACGAAGCCCGACAGGCCGGGCAGGCCGACGCTGGCCAGGGTGAAGAACATGAAGGTGAAGGCATAGCGCGGCATGCGATGGACAAGGCCGCCATAGGCCGCGATCTCGCGAGTATGCATGCGGTCGTAGACCACGCCGACACAGAGGAAGAGCGCGGCGGAAACGATACCGTGGCTCAGCATCTGGAAAATCGAGCCCTGAACGCCCTGCAGGTTCATGACGTAGATGCCGATCGTCACGAAACCCATGTGGGCGACCGACGAATAGGCGATCAGCTTCTTCATGTCCTCTTGCACGAGCGCGACCAGCGAGGTGTAGATCACCGCCACGATCGAGAGGCCGAACACCAGGGGGGCGAAGTACTGTGTCGCCTCGGGAAGCATCGGCACCGAGAGCCGGATGAAACCGTAGCCGCCCATCTTCAGCAGCACGCCGGCCAGGATCACCGAGCCCGCCGTCGGCGCCTCGACGTGAGCGTCGGGCAGCCAGGTATGGACGGGCCACATCGGCACCTTCACCGCGAAGGAAGCGAAGAAGGCGAGCCACAGCCAGAACTGCCAGCGGAACGGCAGGTTGAGCTTCTCGAACGCGGTCGGGATGTCGGTCGTGCCGATCTGCCAGTAGATGGCGATGATCGCCAGCAGCATCAACACCGAGCCGAGCAGCGTATAGAGGAAGAACTTGAAGGCCGCGTAGACGCGCCGCTTGCCGCCCCACACGCCGATGATCAGGAACATCGGGATCAGCACGCCCTCGAAGAAGACGTAGAACAGTGCGAGGTCGAGGGCGCAGAACATGCCGACCATGAAGGTCTCAAGCACGAGGAACGCCACCATGTATTCCTTGACCCGGGTCTGCACCGATTCCCAGCTCGCCAGGACGCAGATCGGGGTCAACAGCGTCGACAACAGCACGAAGAACAGCGAGATGCCGTCGATGCCCATGTGGTAGCCGATGTTCAGCTCCGGCACCCAGGCGAGCTTTTCTTCGAACTGGAAGCCGGCCTTGGTCGAATCGAAGCGCACCCACAGCAGCAGCGAGATCAGGAACGTCGCCAGCGAGGTGAGCAGCGCCGCGCTCCGGCAGTTGCGATCGACGGCTTCCTTGGGGCCCTGCACGACCAGGCAAAACAGCGCGCCGACAAGCGGCAGGAAGGTGACGAGAGAAAGGATCGGCCAGCTCGACATCGGACCTACCTCACCTGCAGCACGAAGTAGGTCACGACCGCGGCCACGCCCAGCAGCATGACGAATGCATACTGGTAGAGATAGCCGGACTGGAAGCGGCTCAGCACACCCGCCAGGTCGAGCGAGCGCGCGGCGATGCCGTCGGGTCCCAGCCCGTCGATCGTGGCGCCGTCGCCCTTCTTCCAGAAGAAGCGGCCGATCGCGAGCGCCGGCTGCACGAAGACCGCGTCATAGAGCTCGTCGAAGTACCACTTGTTGAAGAACAGCGTATGAAGCGAACGGAACGCCGCCACGGTGCGGCCCGGCAGATCGGGCTGCACGACGTAGTAGACGTAGGACAGAGCGATGCCGCCGATGCCCATGATCAGCGGCAGCAGCTTGGCCCACAGCGGCACCTCGTGCATGTGGTGGATCACGGACTCGGTCGCCTTGACCGCGATCGCGTGCCCCCAGAAATGCTCCCAGTCGGCGCCGACAAACCAGCCGACCGCCACCAGCCCCGACAGCAGCGCCCCTGCCGCCAGGACGTAGAGCGGGATCAGCATCACCGGCGGCGATTCGTGGGCGTGATCCCACGTGTGATGGTCTCCGCGATACTTGCCGTAGAACGTCATGAACATCAGACGTGTCGAATAGAAGGCCGTCATGAACGCCGCGACGATGCCCAGCCAGTAGGCGACCGTGCCGACCGAGGTATGCACACCGAACGCCGCCTCGAGGATGGCGTCCTTCGAATAGAAGCCCGCGAAGCCGATGCCGTGACCCAGCACGAACGGCACGCCGATCCCCGACAGCGCGAGAGTGCCGATCCACATCAGGTAGAATGTCTGCGGCGCCTTCTCCTTCACGCCGCCCATGTGGCGCATGTCCTGCTCGTGGTGCAGGCAGTGGATCACAGATCCCGAGCCGAGGAACAGCAGCGCCTTGAAGAAGGCGTGGGTCATGAGGTGGAACATCGCAGCCGAATAGGCGCCGACGCCGGCAGCGAAGAACATGTAGCCGAGCTGACTGCAGGTCGAGTAGGCGACCACGCGCTTGATGTCGAACTGGGTGAGACCGATCGTGGCCGCGAAGAAGGCGGTCGCCGCCCCGATCAGCGTCACGACCTGGCCCGCAACCGGTGCGAGCTCGAACAGCGGCGAAAGCCGGCAGACCATGAACACGCCGGCGGTCACCATCGTCGCCGCATGGATCAGCGCCGACACCGGGGTGGGACCTTCCATCGCGTCCGGCAGCCAGGTGTGCAGGCCGAGCTGGGCCGACTTGCCCATGGCGCCGACGAACAGCAGAAGGCAGGCGGTCTCGAGCGCCGGCAGGTCCATGCCGAGGAACTTGATGCGCATGGCCGCCATCTCGGGGCCCTTGGCGAAGATCTCATGGAAGCCGACCGAACCCGACAGCATCCAGACCGCGAAGATTCCGAGCGCGAAGCCGAAGTCGCCGACGCGGTTGACGATGAAGGCCTTCATGGCCGCGGCATTGGCCGACGGCCGGTCGTACCAGAAGCCGATCAACAGGTAGGACGCCAGCCCCACGCCTTCCCAGCCGAAAAACAGCTGCACCAGGTTGTCGGCTGTCACCAGCATCAGCATGAAGAAGGTGAACAGGCTGAGGTACGACATGAAGCGCGGGATCGACGGATCCTCGGCCATGTACCCGACCGAGTAGACGTGAACCATCGACGACACGCCGGTGACCACGATGAGCATCACCGCCGTCAGCGTGTCGACCCTGAGCGCCCACGCGATCTCGAGATTGCCCGAGTCGATCCAGGTGAACAGCCTGACCACGACCAGCTTGGCCTGCTCCGGGCCGAACCCGATCCTGACGAACACGAAGACCGACAGCGCCGCTGCGATCAGCAGGGCCGCGCAGGTCACGATCTGCGCCGGCCGATCGCCGATCACCCGGCAGAACAGGCCGGCCATGGCGGCAGCGACCAGGGGCAGCAGGACGATGAGCTTGATGGCAAGATCCATGACGCGCCCGCCCCTAGCCCTTCATCTCGTTGATGTCTTCGACCGCGATCGTGCCGCGGTTGCGGAAATACACGACCAGGATGGCCAGCCCGATTGCGGCCTCGGCGGCCGCGACGGTCAGCACCAGCATGGCGAAGACCTGGCCCACGACGTTGCCCTGGAACACAGAGAACGCGACCAGGTTGATGTTCACCGCGAGCAGCATCAGTTCGACGCACATCAGGATGACGATGACGTTCTTGCGATTGAGGAAGATGCCGAACACGCCCAGCGTGAACAGCGTCGAGGCGAGTGCCAGGTAGTGGCCGAGGCCGATGGTCAGCATCAGATCCCTCCTCGCGTCGGAACCTTGACGACGGCGATCGCGTCTTCCTTCGACCGGTACAACTGGTCGGCGATCCGCTGGCGGCGGACGCCCGGGCGGCTGCGCAGGGTCAGCACGATGGCACCGATCATGGCGACCAACAGCACCAGGCCCGCCACCTGGAACAGATAGAAGTACTGGGTATAGAGCACCCGGCCGATCGCCCGGGTGTTGTCGACCGCAGCGACATGCGGCCCCGCCTTGTTGAGCGCCGCGATCGTGTCCGATCCGCTGCCGATCACGCCGAGGCCGAACAGGATTTCGGCGAACAGCACCAGCCCGATCGCGGCACCGACCGGCAGGTATTCGAGGAAGCCGCGCCTGATCTCCGCGAGGTTGATGTCGAGCATCATCACCACGAACAGGAACAGCACCGCGACCGCGCCGACATAGACGATGACCAGGATCATCGCCACGAACTCCGCCCCGATCAGCACGAACAGCGCCGCCGAATTAAAGAAGGCCAGGATCAGGAACAGAACCGAGTAGACCGGATTGCGCGACGACACGACCATGAACGCGGACACGACCGTGACCGCCGCGAATACCCAGAAGGCCAGAGCTTGCAGGATCATGACGCCGATATCCCCCTGCCGGCTCTAGCGGTACGCCGCGTCGGCCGCGAGGTTGGCGGCAATCTCGCCTTCCCAGCGGTCGCCGTTCGCGAGCAGCTTGTCCTTGTTGTACATCAGCTCCTCGCGGGTCTCGGTCGAGAACTCGAAGTTCGGCCCCTCGACGATGGCATCGACCGGGCACGCCTCCTGGCAGTAGCCGCAATAGATGCACTTGGTCATGTCGATGTCGTATCGGGTCGTGCGCCGGCTGCCGTCGTCGCGCGGCTCGGCCTCGATGGTGATGGCCTGCGCCGGGCAGATCGCCTCGCACAGCTTGCAGGCGATGCAGCGTTCCTCGCCATTGGGATAGCGGCGCAACGCGTGCTCGCCCCGGAAGCGCGGGCTGAGCGGTCCCTTCTCGTAGGGATAGTTCACCGTCACCTTGGGCTTGAACATGTACTTCAAGGTCAGCGCGAAGCCCGTCAGCAGCTCGGAGAGCAGGAAGGAGCGCGCGGTACGATCGAGTGAGGCCATGATGAATGCCTTATTTGCCCGGGACCAAGCCGCCGAACTGCAGCACCGCGGCGGTGAGCACGACCCACCCCAACGATACCGGCAGGAAGACCTTCCAGCCGAGACGCATCAGCTGGTCGTAGCGGTAGCGAGGCAGGGTTCCCTTGGTCCAGGAGAAGACGAACAGCAGGAATGCGATCTTGAGGGCGAACCAGATGACACCCGGCACCCAGGTGAACGGCGCCATCGGAATCGGCGACATCCAGCCGCCCAGGAACAGCACAGCCCCCAGCGCCGACAGCAGGATCATGTTGGCGTATTCGCCGAGGAAGAACAGGCCGAAGGTCATCGCCGAATATTCGGTGTGGAAGCCTGCCACCAGCTCGGCTTCCGACATCGGCAGGTCGAACGGCGTGCGGTTGGTCTCGGCCAGCGCCGAGATGAAGAAGATCACGAACATCGGCAACAGCGGCAGCCAGTACCAGTTCCAGAACCAACCCGACTGGGCCAGGACGACCTTGGAAAGGTTCAGCGAGCCGGCACAGAGCAGCACGGTGATCAGCACGAAACCGATCGACACCTCGTACGACACCATCTGCGCCGCCGAGCGCAGGGCGCCGAGGAAGGCGTACTTCGAGTTCGACGCCCAGCCCGCGATGATGATGCCGTAAACGCCGAGTGAGGAGATCGCGAACAGGTAGAGGATGCCGACATTGATGTCGGCGATCACCATGCCGTTGCCGAACGGCACGACCGCCCAGGCGACCAGCGCGGTGATGAAGGTGATCATCGGGGCGATCACGAACAGCACGCCGTTGGCGCTCGACGGAACGATCGTCTCCTTCAGGACCAGCTTCAGCCCGTCGGCCATCGGCTGCAGCAGGCCGAACGGCCCGACGACGTTGGGACCGCGGCGCAGCTGGATCGACGCCCAGATTTTGCGGTCGGCATAGGTCATGTAGGCCACGGCCAGCAGAAGCGGCACGGTGACGGCCAGACACTCGAGCAGGATCAGGATCGCCTGCCCCAGCCAGTGCGTGGTGAGGAAGGTGACGACAGCGGTGACGACGGTCGAGACCATGCCCCTACTCCGCCGCCATCAGCTGGTGACGCGACGCCCGGCAGTCGGCCATCGTCTTGGAGGCGCGGCTGATCGGGTCGGTCATGTAGAAGTTCTCGATCGGCGAGGCGAACGGCGCGTCCGAGACGCTGCCGGCGGCGCCGAATTCGCCCCAGGCGCCGGGTGCCTGATGGTCGAGCGCAGCAAACACCTTGTTCACCGCCACCAGGCGCGAGCGCACCTGGTCGAGCGTGTCGTAGGGCAGCGGCTTGCCGACCCGCTCCGACAACGCGCGCAGGATCGCCCAGTCCTCCCGAGCCTCGCCCGGCGGATAGGACGCGCGCTGGCCGAGCTGAACGCGGCCCTCGGTGTTCACGTAAGTGCCCGGTTTCTCGGTGTAGGCCGCACCCGGCAGGATCACGTCGGCACGGTGCGCGCCGGCGTCGCCGTGATGGCCCTGGTAGATCACGAAGGCCTTACCGAGCTTCTGGGTATCGATCTCGTCGGCCGCCAGCAGATAGACGACCTCGATCTCCTTGGTCGCGGCACCGGCCAGGATGCCAGCCACGTCGCGGCCGCCCTCGCCAGGCACGAGGCCGAGATCGAGCCCGCCCACGCGCGCGGCGGCGGTGTGCAGCACGGCAAAGCCGTTCCAGTCGTCTCGCACCGTCGCGAGCGAACGCGCAAGCGCCAGCACGGCTGCGCCGTCCTCACGTGCCAGTGCGCCCATGCCGACGATGATCAGCGGATTCTTGGCGGCCTTGAGCTTCGCGGCGAAGGCGAGCTTACCCTCGGCAAGATCGCGCAGCGTCGCCGGTCCCGCGCCCAGACGCTCGACCGGATAAGTGAGATCGAGCGCCGGGCCGATGCTCGCGATCGTGCAGTGGCCTGACAGATATCGCTTGCGGATGCGCGCGTTCAGCACCGGCGATTCCCAGCGCGGATTGCTGCCGACCAGCAGGATCACGTCGGCCTGATCGATGCCGCGGATGCCGGCATTGAAGAGATAGGAGCCGCGCGGCCCGCCGAGCCTGGCGCCATCCTGGCGGCAATCGATGTTGGGCGAGCCCAGCCCTGCCATCAGGTCCTTGAGCGCCACCATCGCCTCGGCGTCGCACTGGTCTCCCGCGATCGCCGCGACCTTCGAGCCCTCAATCGCCTTCAGCTTTGCGGCCGCGGCGCCCAGCGCCTCCTCCCAGCTCGCCTCGACCAGCCTGCCCTGCTTGCGCACGTAGGGCCGATCGAGCCGCTGGTGACGCAGACCATCGATGGCATGGCGCGTCTTGTCGGAAATCCATTCCTCGTTAACGTCGTCGTTCAGGCGCGGCAGGACGCGCATCACCTGGCCGCCGCGCGTGTCGACGCGGATATTCGCGCCCAGCGCGTCGAATACGTCGACCGACTCGGTCTTGCGCAGCTCCCACGGCCGCGCCTCGAAGGCGTACGGCTTGGAGGTCAGAGCGCCGACCGGACAGAGATCGACCAGGTTGCCCGAGAGCTCGCTCTGCAGCGTCTCCTGGACATAGGTCGTGACCTCCATGTATTCGCCGCGGCCCGTCGCGCCGAGCTGCTCGACGCCCGCGACCTCGGTCGCGAAGCGGATGCAGCGCGTGCAATGGATGCAGCGGTTCATCGAAGTCTTGACCAGCGGGCCGAGTTCCTTGTCCGGCACCGCGCGCTTGTTCTCGTGGTAGCGGCTGCGGTCGAGGCCGAACGCCATCGCCTGGTCCTGCAAGTCGCACTCGCCGCCCTGGTCGCAGATCGGGCAGTCGAGCGGATGGTTGATCAGCAGGAATTCCATCACGCCGTTGCGCGCCTTCT
>CAWUOG010000123.1:0-7939 GCA_963923875.1 uncultured Alphaproteobacteria bacterium | reverse complement strand
CCTCGAACACGACCCACACGCCCTTGCGGATCTCGTAGGGAATCGCGCGGCCGTCCTTCTCGAGCGACGAGGCAACCTCGACCTGGCCCTTGTGATGCAGCTGGCCGCCCTCGGAGACCGGGCGCATCACGAATGGCAGGTCCTCGACCGAGCAGGGCGGGAAGGCGAGCCCGTCCGGCGCCGGCGTGAGGCCGGTGGCATTGGACACCGCCGTGCTCTCGATCGCGGGCTTGGAGCCGTCGAGGAAGGAGTTGAACATCTTGGGGTTCAGGCCGCCGCGCTTGGCCTGCTCCTCGTTGAGGCCCCAGTATTTCCAGACCGTCTCGGGCGTCGACTGCGCGAAGTGCGGCAGCCACTTGTGGCCGCGGCCGGCCGCCGTGACGGTGAAGCCCGAGGTGCGGGCCCAGTCGACCAGCTCACAGATCAGCGCCGGCTGGTCGCCGTAAGCCAGGGAGTAGATGACTCCCGCTTCCGCCGCGCGCCTGGCAAGCAGCGGGCCGCAGAAGGCATCGGCCTCGACCGTGACCATGACCACGCTCTTGCCGTTGCGGAACGCTTCCAGCGCGTGCTCGACGGCGGCGATCGGATCGCCGGTCGATTCGACCACGACGTCGATCTCGGGGTGCGAGACCAGCGCGCGCCAGTCGTCGGTGAGGAAGGTGTTGCCGTGCTTCTTGGCCTCGGCGAACGAGCCGGCCGCCGTCACTTCCGGTTTCCAGCCGAGCCGCGCCAGGTTCTCCTTCGCTCGCGTGGGCGAGAGATCGGCGATGCCGAGAAGATGGATGCCGGGCGTGGTCGGAATCTGGCTGAGATACATGGCGCCGAACTTGCCGGCGCCGATCAGACCGATGCGCAGCGGCTTGGCTTGCGCCGCGCGTTCCAGAAGCATGCGATGGAGATTCATTTTTCCCTCCCTTACTCAGCCGCTTCCTTGCGGCGGGCCGCACGCAGTACGGCGTCGTCTTCCCAGGCGTCGACCGGCGTGAAGTCGCGATGGGCGATGTAGGCCGGGCGCTTGAAGCGTGTGATGGCGTTCTGCACCGAATTGTAGGTCACATAGATGATCTGGCGATCCCACGGGGACATGTTGGGCGGGCTGCCGTGCACCAGCGTGCCATGGAAGAAGATCGCCGAGCCCGGCCCGCCCTTGGGTGCCACGATGCCGCCCTGCTTCACCAGCTTGGCGATGACATCGTTGTCGATCACCCACAGCGGATAGGACGTCGTGGTGAGGTCGTGCTTGGCCTCGATCGCGCCCTTCTTGTGGCTGCGCGGAATGAAGTAGAGCGGGCCGTTGAACTCGTTCACCTCGTCGACGAACACGGCGAGGTTCATGGCGCGTGCCTGCGGCATGCCGTCGTCGGCCTTCCAGGTGCCGTAGTCCTGATGCCACTGCCAGACGTCACCGTCGAAGGCGGCCTTTCCGTTGATCTTGAACTGATGGATGTAGGTCTTGTCCTTCAGCAGCTGCTCGGCCGGCTCGACGAAGCGCGGATGATGGACCAGCGCCTCGAACACCGGATGGTAGGTATGGACCGCGAAGGCGGTGCGCACCACGTCACCGGTCTTCTCGCGCACGTTCTCCTCGCGGCGCTGGGCGAACACCTCGGGGATCGAGCCCTTCAGGATCGCCGTCTCCTCGGGCGAGAAGTAGTTCGGAAAGAACAGGTAGCCCTCTTCGTCGAACTGCTTGAGCTGTTCCGGGGTGAGCTTCATGGGTTTCCTCCGTCCTGCCTGCTTGTTCTAGGCGGCGCGCGAAATGAAGACGCGCAACCGTCCGGTGAGAATGTCGGCCATCTGGACCGCGTGATCGCGCGCCAGCGCTTCGGCCTCGGCGACCTGGCCGTTTTCCAGGGCGCGCAGGATGCCCTCGTGTTCGTCCCAGACGTTGATGCGCAGATCGCTTTCGCTCAACGCTGCGGCCATGACCCGGCGCAGATGCTGCCAGTGCGGCTGGGCGGTCTCGCCGATCAACGGGTTACCCGAGGCCTCGTAGATGAACAGATGGAAGTCGATATCGGCCTCGATCGCCGTCGGCACATGGCCGCTCGCCGCGGCGCGCCGGCCGACGTCGAGCAGCAGGCGGCCGCGATGCGCCAGCTCGGGCGTGCAGCGGCCTGCGGCCAGTCGCGCGGCGGCCCCGTCGAGCGCGCCGCGTACGACATAGAGATTGTGCGCCTTCTCGACATCGAGCGGTGCCACGCACACGCCCTTGCGGCCGGTTTCGACCAGGAAGCCCTCGCGGCGCAGCAGCATCATGGCCTGCAGTACCGGCTGGCGGCTCACGCCGAACTTCTGGGCGAGTTCCTCCTGGGTGATGCGGGCGCCCGCCTTCAGTTCGCCGGAGCAGATGGCGTCGAGGACGGAATCATGGATTCGTTCGCTGAGGTCGGGTTCGGGCACAATGGGGCGCATGGCGATGTGTATACAGAACACAGCATGGCTGGAGTCAACGGCCCAGCGGCCATTCCGGGCCTGTCAGGGCAGTTTCAGGCCCTTTTCCTTCATGATCTGCAGCCCGCGGTCCGGATAGTCGGTGATCATCCCGTCGACTTTCAGGTCGATCACCATTTTCATGTCGACGACCTCGTCGACGGTCCAAGGGATGACTTTCAGGCCCAGTTGATGGGCGTGGGCCACATTGTCGGCAGTCAGGTTCGTCCAGGCTGGCGACCAGGTCGAGCAGCCGGCTGCCTTGACCTGCTCCTGCAGAGTGCCGCCCGGCGTGACGTCGAACCCCGCGAGCCAGGGCGACGGCTTGGGGCCGATCGTGCTGAGGCGCCTCGTTTCCATGGTGAGACACACGGTCTCGATCTCGGGCGCGATCCTCTTGACCTCGACCAGGCTGCGCCAGTCGAACGACTGGATGGAGGTGTTCTTCTCCATGCCGGCCTTGCGCACTTCGTCGATCACGACCTTGACGAATTCCTGCGGAGATACGGTCTCGTCCGGCCGCGTCGGATCGATCTTGGTCTCGAGGTTGTAGCGCCGGTCCTTGCCGCCAAGCGCATAGAGTTCGGCAAGCGTCGGAAAACGCTCGCCATCGACCGCTTTCTGCTCGGGCAGCCGCCTGCCGTACTTCGTCTCGGGATTGAGCCGGCCGATATCGAAGCGCTTGAGTTCGTCGAGCGTGAGGCCGATCAGTCGTGGCCCCGGCGGCTCGATCCATTTGCCGTCAGTATCGCGTACCAGATCCGGGTTCAGCCGCGAATCGTGGCTCAACACCACGACGCCGTCACCGGTGATGCCGAGATCGCCTTCGAGGGTGACCGGTCCCAGCGCCATGGTCTGACGGAACGCCGCCAGCGTGTTCTCCGGCGCCAAGCCGCGGCCGCCTCGGTGTGCCTGCAGGTCGAATGCCGCAGCCGATACCGCGCTCAACGCCCAGAGGACGCCGGCGGCAGACACCAGCCGAATTGCCCGCAATGACATACGCCGCGCCTCCTTGCCGTGGGCACAAGTTTAGTCATGATTGCATCGGTCCGGGAGGAAAACCATGAGTCCGACAGAGCTGCTCAAGGCCTTTTGCACTGCCGTGGAACGCCGGGACGGCAAGGGATTTGCCGCTCTGTTCACCGAGGAGGGCGTCTATCACGACGTGTTTTTCGGCGCCTTCAAGGGCCGCGAGAAGATCGCCGAGATGATCGACGACTGGTTTTACCGGACCGCCCGGGACTTCCGCTGGGAGATGTTCCGTCCGGTGAGCGACGGCACCATGCTCTATGCCTATTACACCTTCAGCTACATCTCGACCCTGCCCGAGGCCCAGGGAAGGCGGGTCGGATTCGACGGCGTGTCGATCATGCGGCTGGAGAACGGCAAGATCGCCGAGTATCGCGAGGTCGCGAACTCCTCGATCGGCCTGCTCGAGATCGGTTTCGCGCCCGAGCGCGTCGCCAAGATCCTCGGCCGCGAGGCGGCGCACATCAAGGCGCGCCCCGAGTGGCAGCGCCACAAGGACTGACCGGAGGCTAGCCGTTGTAGGCGCGGCTGCCGGTATCGCGCAGCCAGAGCCGAACCAGCAGCCGCTTGCGTTCGGCCTCGGGCCAGTCCTTGAAGCCGGTGCGTTTGTGACCGAGCGCGCGATTGTCGAGCAGCTGCATCTGCCCGGGTTCGAAATGGAAGCGCGCCGCAATGCCGGGCTCATTGAGAATCGCCTCGAAGGCTTCCAGTGCGGAAACGCCTTCGTTGTCGAGCGGCACGCCCGCGAGCTTGTGGCCGTTGGTGACCTGGAAGCGAGAGAGTCGCGCGATCAATTTTCCGCCGTGCCGTTCGAACATCGGATGGTGTGTGGTCATCACGTCGTCCGGCGCATGCTCGCGCTGGCGGTCGAAATAGTAAGGCTTGAACAGCCGGTCCAGCAGCTCGGGGTGACGCTTGCGCATCTCTTCGTGCGCCGTGGCGAAGCTCACGATGCCGCTGACGCCGCCTTCCATCGCCGCCCGTACGCAGAGCAGCCCGACATAGTGCGGCGGCTCGTTGTTGTAGCTGTTGTCGGTATGGAAATTCTGCTCGTAGTTGGTGACGTCGGGCCGCACGCCGTTGCCCGGCGGTCGCCCGAGATCGGTGACGTCGTAAATCGACGTGCCGTCCCATTTCTGCGCCACGGGCCGCGCCACCAGCGAGGCGAGCAGCCACCAGATGGCGCGCGTCGCGGCGAGCGACCAGCGCTCGACCGGCAGCCGGTCGACGATGGCAAAGCCGAGATCCTCGTCGATCTGGGTCTTCACCTCGCGCATGAAGGCGCGAGCCTCGTCGAGGCTGAAGTCCTCCGGCCGCAGCACCAGCAGCGGCAGCGGATCGCGATCGAGGGAAGCGGCGACCGCTTCGAGCTCGCGCAGCACCCCGGCGGGCAACCGCACCTTGCCGGCATCAGCCGGCAGGGTATCGCCGCGCCAGAGCAGGCGTTCGCGCATGGTCAGTCGCGCAGCAGCTCGTTGATCGAGGTCTTGGAGCGTGTGCGTTCGTCGACCGTCTTCACGATCACCGCGCAGTAGGTCGACGGACGGTCCGGGCCGCCGCCGATATTGCCCGGAACGACAACGGAGTACGGCGGCACCTTGCCGACATGGATCTGGCCGGTCGCGCGGTCGACCACCTTGGTCGTGGCCGAGATGAACACGCCCATCGACAGCACTGCGCCGGTGCCGACGATCACGCCCTCGACCACCTCCGAGCGCGCGCCGATGAAGCAGTTGTCCTCGATGATCACCGGGTTGGCCTGCAGCGGCTCGAGCACGCCGCCGATGCCGACGCCGCCCGAGAGATGGCAGTTCTTGCCGATCTGGGCGCACGAACCGACCGTCGCCCAGGTGTCGACCATGGTGCTGCTGTCGACATAGGCGCCGAGGTTGACGAAGGACGGCATCAGAACGACCGACGGGGCGATGTAGGAGCCGCGGCGCACGATCGAGCCCGGCACGGCGCGGAAGCCGGCCTTGGCGAAGCGGTCGGCCTTCCAGCCGGTGGTCTTGAGCGGCACCTTGTCGAACCAGGGCGCGGCGCCCATGCCGGGGAACGAGGCGCCGCCATCCATCGGCACCGAATCATACAGTCGGAACGACAGCAGTACGGCCTTCTTCAGCCACTGATTGACGACCCATTCGTCGCCGAACTTCTGTGCCGTGCGAAACGAGCCGTCATCCAGGCCGGCGATTGCCGCTTCGACCGCATCGCGCACCTCGCCCTTGGTGGCGCTGTTGATGCCGTCGCGCTTTTCCCAGGCCGCGTCGATCGCGGCTTCCAACTGCTTGCTCATTCTTTCCCCCGAAAAGGCCGCCGGACCTTATATGCTGAAGCGGATGGCCTTCAAGCTCCCGGAATCGGTGCTGGTCGTGGTGCACACGCCCCTGCTCGACGTGCTGCTCTTGCGGCGGGCGGCGCAGCCCGACTTCTGGCAGTCGGTCACCGGCTCGCGCGAGCCCGGCGATCCCGATCCCGAGGCCACGGCGCGCCGGGAGCTGCTGGAAGAGACGGGGCTTTCCGCAGGGACCCTGACCGATTGGCGGATGACCAATCGCTACGAAATCTGGCCGCAGTGGCGGGCGCGCTACGCGCCCGGCGTCACTCACAACACCGAGCGCGTGTTCGGCTTCACCGTGCCGGAGGCGGCCCCGGTCACGCTCGATCCCGCCGAACACACCGCCCAGGTCTGGCTGCCCTGGCAGCAGGCCATGGAGAAGACCTTTTCGCCGACCAACCGCGACGCGATCTGGCAGCTGTCGCAGCGGAGGCGCACTTGAACCGCGGCCAGTTCAGCTGGGCATTGTTCGACTGGGCCAACCAGCCCTTTTTCACCGTCATCACGACGTTCATCTTCGCGCCCTACTTCGCCAACGTGATGATCGGCGATGCCATTGCCGGCCAGGCGGAATGGGCCTTTACCCAATCGGTCTCGGGCTTTGCGATCGCGATCCTGAGTCCCGTCCTCGGGGCGATCGCCGACGCCGGCGGCCGGCGCAAACCCTTCATCCTGTTCTTCCAGCTGGTGCTCGCCTGCGGCTGCGCGGGCCTGTGGTGGGCCTATCCGCACCGTCCCGACCTCGCCGGCCCGATCGGGCTCGCGGTCATCATGGCCACGATCGGCGCGGAGATGTCGATCGTGTTCAACAATGCGCTGCTGCCGGGCATTGCCTCGCAGGGTCGCATCGGCTGGCTGAGCGGATTCGCCTGGGGACTGGGCTATGTCGGAGGCCTGATCGCGCTGTTCTTCGTGCTGGCCGGCACCTTCTATCCGGCGCTGTTCGGGCTCGACGCGGCAAGCCACGAGCTCGAGAGGCTGACGGGGCCGGCCTCGGCGATCTGGCTCGCCGTCTTCGTGTTGCCGATGTTCCTGTTCACGCCGGATCCCGGCGCGGCGATGACGCGGCCGTTGCCGCAGGCCGCCCGCCAGGGTGTGACCTCGCTGTTCTCGACCCTGCGTGCGTTGCGCCAGCATCGCAATCTGCTCACCTTCCTGATCGCCTTCATGCTCTACAACGACGGGCTCGCCGCGATCATCGCCTTTGGCGGCGTCTATGCCTCGGCGACTTTCGGCTGGACGACCGTCACGCTCGGCATCTTCGGTATCATCCTGACGACCTTCGCTATTCCGGGCGCGTTTCTCGGCGGTCGTCTGGACGACCTGCTGGGCAGCCGTCGCATGGTGCAGATCGCCACCGCCGGCGTGATCGTCGCCTCGCTCGGCATCGTGTCCGTGACGGCGGATCGTGTGCTGTTCTTCCTGCCGGCCGGGCCGCTCGCGGCCGACCGCGCCATGTTCGGCTCGATGCAGGAACAGGTGTTCATGGCCTTCGCCCTGCTGCTCGGCGCGTGCATGGGGCCGATGCAGGCCGCCAGCCGCACCATGATCGGGCGCCTGGCGCCGCCTGCCATGACGGGCGAGTTCTACGGCCTGTTCGCGCTGTCCGGTCGCGCCACGGCCTGGATGGCGCCATTCGTCATCGGCATCGTGACCGTGCACACCCAGTCCAATCGCCTGGGCGTCGCGTGCGTGCTGGTCTTCCTGGTTGCGGGCTTTTGCCTGCTCCGGCTGGTGCGCGAAAAGCAGCCGATCAGTATCCCCGCGCGACGCTGACTTCCTGCAGAAGACGCCCGCCGGCCTCGAGGCTGCGGATGTTGGCTGCGACCTCGGCCACCAGCTGGCCGACCGTCGGACGCCGCGCCACATGCGGCATGATCGTGACCCTGGGATGAAGCCACAGCGGGTTCTCCGGCGGCAGCGGCTCGGGCCAAAGCGCGTCCAGGGCCGCATACGACAATTGTCCGCTGTCGAGTGCCGCGATCAGGTCCTTTTCGACGATGTGCTTGCCACGTCCGACATTCACCAGCATGGCGCCCCTTGGCATCATGGCGAAGGTTCGGGCGCAGAAGATGCCCTCGGTTTCCGGCGTCAGCGGCAGCAGGCAGACGGCGATGTCGGTCTGGCCGAGAAACGCCT
>CAWUOG010000122.1:0-7952 GCA_963923875.1 uncultured Alphaproteobacteria bacterium | reverse complement strand
GGCGTGTCGCGCCAGGCCATGCGCCACAGCGCACGGCTGGTCAGCTCCTCGATCGTTCGCAACAGAGGCTTGTTGCCGCTGAAGCGCGCGATCAGGTGCTGCGCCTCGCCCGCGATCCGTGCGTGCTCGCGCGGCGCGATGTCCATTCTTTCCGCCGACTGGCGCAACCGCGCGACCGGCTCGGCGAGCAGCGGCAGCAATTGCGGGTTGGCCTGTTCCGTCGCCTGGCGCGCTGCGAGACCGAGCAACACGGCGCGTACGCTGAACAGCGAGGCGAGATCGGCCGGATCGAACTCGCGCACCCGCGCACCGTGGCGCGGCACGATCTCGACGAAGCCGCGGCGCTCGAGCAACCGGAACGCCTCGCGCACCGGACCACGGCTCACGGCATAGGACTCGGCGAGCTCTTCTTCCTTGAGTCGGGCGCCCGGCGCGTAGTCGCCATTCATGATGCGATGGCCGAGATGGTCGGCGATCTGCTGCGGCAGGGTCAGCGAGCAGATCGGCGGCGTGCCCTCGGTGGCCGCAGGCGAGACAGCAGGCGCGCCGCTCGAACGCGCAGCGGCGCGCGCATCAGCCTTGTCGGCCGGTTGATCGTCCAATGTCCCCTCCCGATGAGCGCCTTCTGGGAGCGCTTCGTCGTTGAATTCATTAGCTATGCAAGCCGAAAAATTGTCAACAAATAACAAACCCGCCACGCGAGAGCGTTGAAGACCGCTCCAAAGGGCTAGGCGGTCAGCGGATGATGGCAGGCCGCGAACTGACCCGGCGCCACCTCGCGCAGTGCCGGCACTTCGGCCGCACAGCATGCGTCAGCACGCGGGCAGCGGGTCCGAAAGCGGCAGCCCGACGGCGGATCGAGCGGCGACGGCGGTTCGCCAACCACGAGGTTGGTTGCGGGCTTCACCGTCGGATCGGGCACCGGAATAGCCTCCAGCAGCAGCGCCGTGTAGGGATGCGCCGGCTGCTTGAAGAGCTGTTCGGTCGGCGAGAGCTCGCAGAGCTTACCGAGATACATCACCGCAATGCGGTCGCTGACCGCTTTCACCACTGCCAGATCGTGGGCGATGAACAGCAGGGTCAGCCCATAGCGCCGCTTCATCTCCTCCAGCAGGTTGAGGATCTGGGCGCGGATCGATACGTCGAGCGCCGACACCGGCTCGTCGCAGACTACGAACTCGGGCTCGAGGATAAGTGCTCGGGCGATTGAAATGCGCTGGCATTGACCACCGGAGAATTCGTGCGGCAGGCGGCCGATCGCGTTATCGGGATCGAGGCCGACCGCGATCATGACTTCGCGCACCTTCCTGTCGCGCTCGGTCTTGTCGGTGACGCCCGCGATGATCAGCGGTTCGGCGATGATGTCGCCGATACAGCGCCTGGGATTGAGCGAGGCGATCGGGTCCTGGAAGATCAATTGCAGCCGGCGGCGCATGCGACGCATCGCTTCCCGGTCGAGCGTCGTGAGCTCGGTACCGTCGAACGTCACCTTGCCTCCGGTCGGCGGCCGAAGCTGCAGCACGGCGCGGCCAAGGGTGGACTTTCCGCAACCGGACTCGCCCACCAGGCCAAGGGTCTCGCCTTTGTCTACCGTCAGGCTGACGTCGGACACCGCCGACAGCGTGCGCCCGCCGACGGCGTACTCGACGGTCAGACTCTCGATGGAAAGCAGCACGCTCATGACAGCGGATGCCAGCAGGCATAGAGCCCACCCGCCTTCTCAGGATCAGCCAGCGGCGGCTTGGACTCCTGGCACCGGGTGTCGGCGTACTTGCAGCGCGGCGCGAAGGAGCAGCCGGGCATGGTCCGCGTCGGATCGGGCGGCCGCCCGCCAATTGCGGGCAACGCGACATGCGGCGGCGATTCGAGCTTGGGAATCGCGGCCAGCAGCGCCTCGGTATAGGGCATGCGCATGTGAGAGAAGAGCCGAGGCGTCGGCGCCCGCTCGACAACCCGGCCGGCATACATCACCGCCACCTCGTCGGTCCGACCGGCAACGACGCCGAGATCGTGCGTGATCAGCACCATCGCCATCTGCCGCCGCTGCTGTTCCCGCGCCAGGAGGTCAAGGATCTGCGCCTGTACTGTGACGTCGAGCGCGGTGGTCGGCTCATCGGCAATCAGAAGCTTGGGCTCGCAGGAAAGCGCGATGGCGATGGCGACGCGCTGACGCATGCCGCCGGACAGTTGATGCGGATACTGGCGCAACCGCTGTTCGGGCGCGGGAATCCCGACCTCGGACAGGAGCTGGATGCTGCGCCTAATCGCCTCGGCGGTGTCCATGCCGAGATGGGCCTGCAGGGTCTCGATCAATTGCGTCCCGATGGTCAGCACCGGATTGAGCGAGGTCATGGGATCCTGGAAAACCACCGCGAGTTCCGGGCCGCGCAGCCGGCGCAGTTCCTCGGACGCAAGCGAAGCCATATCGCGGCCGCCGAACACGATACGGCCTTTCAGGACGGCGCGCTTGGGCAGCAGCTGGAGGATGGCCCGCGAAAGCATGGTCTTGCCGCAGCCCGATTCGCCCACCACCCCCAGGGTACGGCCCGCTTCCAGCTGGAGGTCGACGTGATCGACGGCGCGCAGCAGGCCGCGCGGTGTCGGCAGGGTCACGGAGATGCCTTCGATCGACAGCAGCGGTTGCGTCATAGGGCGCCAGGTCTCGGATCGGTCAGCGCGCGCATGGTGTCGCCCACGATGTTGAAGGAGAGCACCGTGAGGAACATGACGATCGCCGGCAGAAACGCCAGCCGCGGCGCGATGTCGAGGCTCTCCCGCCCCTCGCCGATCATGCTGCCCCACGACGGCGCCGGCGGCGGCACGCCGAGCCCGAGGAACGACAGCGCACCCTCGACCACGATGGTGACCGCGACGCCGAGCAGGAAGAAGGCGACGAGCGGCAACGCCACATTGGGCAGCAATTCACGCAGCAGGATGCGGCTGTCGGTCGCGCCGAGCGCGCGCGCAGCCGTTACGAACTCGCGCTCCGACAGCGACAGGGTGACCGCACGCGCCACGCGGGTGAAGGCCGGAATGCCGAGGATGCCGATCACAAGGGTGATGTTCAGCGCCGACTGGCCGAGATAGGTCGTGACGGCAATGGCGAACACCAGGGGCGGAAAGGCCAGCAGCACATCCACACCACCGACCACGAACGTCTCCAGCCGGCCACGATAGTAGCCGGCGAGCATACCGAGTGCGCCACCGAGGATGACGCTCATGGTCGGCGCCAGCAGGCCGACGGTGAGCGAGATGCGGCCGCCATAGACGAGGCGCGAGAAGACGTCTCGGCCGAGCTGGTCGTTGCCCAGCCAATGCTCGGCGCTAGGCGGGGCCCGCTTGCCAAGAAAGTCGATATCGGTCGGGCTCGGTATCGGCAGCCAGCCGGCGAAGATCGCACCAAACGCGACCAGCAGGATCCACGCGATGGCAGCGAAGAACAGCACGCCGAGCCGACGCTGGCGTCGCACCGGCGACACGGAAGCGCTGTCCAAGTCGGCGTCAAGCGCGGCCATGGCGGATCCTCGGATCGAGTACGGCGTACAGCATGTCGACGATGAAGTTGACGATCACGAAGCCCACCGCCACGAACAGTACGACGCCCTGCAGGATGATGAAGTCGCGAGCATAGATCGCGCCGACCAGCAGCCGGCCGATGCCCGGCAGGGCAAAGATCGTTTCGATGATCAGGGTACCGCCGATCAGGCGGCCAATATTGATTCCGGTCACCGTGACCAGCGTGAGGGACGAGGGTTTGAGCGCATGGACCAGCAGGATGCGCCATGGCTTCAGTCCCTTGGCCTTGGCCATGGCGATGTAGTCTTCCTGCAGAGTCGCAATCATGTCCGAACGCAGCACCCGCATCAGGACCGGCCATTCGGCGATCGCGAGCGTGAGTGCGGGCAGGATGAAGCTCCTGATGTTGGCCGCCGGGTCTTCGGCGAACGGGACCCACCCGGTGGCAGGCAACCATCTGAGTTCCACGGCGAAGAGGTAGATCAGCAGGATCGCCACCATGAAAGGCGGCAGCGACAGCTTTCCGAAAGCAACGCCGGTTACCCAGCGATCGAATGCGCCGCCACTCTTCACGGCGCAGACGATGGCAAGAGGAATGGCTATGACCAGCCCAAGCACCTCGGCCATGACCATCAACTCGAGCGACACCGGGAGCCGCTCGACAACGGCGGTGATCACGGTCTCACCCGTGCGGAAGGACCGGCCGAGGTCGCCGTGCAGCGCACCCCACAACCAGTGCAGGTACCGTTCCCAGATCGGCAGATCGAGGCCCATCTGTTTGCGCAGCACCTCGACCTTCTCCGGCGTCGCCTGGTCACCGAGGATCGTCAGCGCAAGGTCGCCCGGCAGCAGCGAGGCGAACAGGAAGGTAAGCAGCGTGACAGCGAGCAGAACCGGCAACAGATAGAGCAGCCGCCGGCCTATGAACCTGGCCATTTACGTACGCTCGGCGTGTGACGTAGCTAGTCGAGCCACGCCGTCGAAACGTCGATCACGCCGCCGTAGAGCTTCGGCACGCCCTTCACCTTGGCCTTGCCCACCGCGTAGTAGGTGTTCTGGAAGGTCCAGAACCAGGTGGCGTTCTGGTTGATGAGACGGCTGGCGGCGCAGTAGTCCTCGGTCCGTTTGGCCTCGTCCGGCGTCATGCGCGCGCGCTCGAGCGCGGCATCGAGGTCGGGGTTGGTGTAGTTTGCCAGGTTGAGCGGGCTCTTGCTGTAGAAGTTGGCGAACATCTGCACGTCGGGATCGGGGAAGTCGACGATGCGCCACGGCGTGACGTCGAACTTGCGCTGGAAGGCGCGCGCAGGGATCGTCGCCTGGTCGACCTGCTCGATTTCCATTTCAACGCCGATGTTCTTCCAGAACTGCTGGAGAATCTGGCCGTTGGCGCGGCCGCGCGGCGTCGCGGTAAACAGCATCTTGAACTTCACCGGCTTGCCGTACTCCTTGATCAGCGCCGCGGCCTTTTTCGGATCCTCCGGCAACGCGCCGTCGTCCTTGCACTTGACCCAGGATCCATCGCCATAGGGATTGCTCGCCGGACGGGCAAGGCCGTTGGTGAGCGCTTGCGACAGCTTCTTGCGGTCGAGCGCCATGACCAGCGCCTGGCGCACCTTCACGTCATCGAGCGGCTCGACTTTGGTGTTGAACGCGGCAACCGCGGCGCCGGAGCCGGCGTAGGACAGCACCTGCAGGGTCGAATCCTTCTTGGCCCGTTCGATGTTGTCGGCTTCGAACTCGTCGACCCACACCAGGTCAGTTTCGCCCGACTTCAGACTCGCGAAGCGTGACTGGGAGTCCGGCAATGGCCGCAGCACAACGCGGTCGAGATTGGGCTTGGCCTTGTCCCAGTAGTCGGGATTGCGCTCGACCACCATGCGGTCGCCTGCGGTCCAAGACTTCAGCACGAACGGACCCGTGCCGACCGGATTGCGGTTGTAGTCGTCGCCCTTGGCTTGAATCGCCGCCGGCGAATGGATGGTGCTGTTCTGGTCGGGCCGCGTCAGCAGCGCCGGATGGTTTACCGCCGGATCCTTGAGCTTGTAGACGACCGTCAGGTCGTCTGGCGCCTCCACCGACAGGTAGTTGGCGATATAGAAGGCACACCGGCAGGCATTTTTGGGGTCTTTCTGGCGGTCGAAATTGAATTTGACCGCAGCAGCATTGAACGGCGTGCCGTCGTGGAACTTGACGTCAGGACGGAGCTTATACGTCCAGGTCTTGAAATCGTCGGAAGGCGACCACGAGACCGCGAGGCCGGGGACCGCCTTGCCGCTGTCGTCGAGCTTGACCAGCGTTTCCAGCAGCAGTGCGGCGGCAATGTTCTGCGAGGTGTCGTACACGCCGACCTTCAGCGGATCGAAGCCCGGAATGTCGAGCTCGAGGCCCACCGTCATGGTGCCGCCCTTCTTTTGGGCCACGGCCGGGCCGGCAACGAGCAGAACTGCCGACGCGGCAGTCGCCAGGAATTTGAGCGTCGATCTCATGCTTGTTCCTCCCAGAACAATCCCGGCTCAAATATGACGCTTGAGCCATTTTGTCGGAGCGTATCGCAGCCGCGAACGGCCCGCGACTCCAAATCAGCCGGTCACGGCCTCTTCAATCGATTTGAAATCGCCATGACACCTGCAGGTATCTCCGCGGCGGCGCGCTGGCGTCGCTTCATCGATATGCAGGCGCCGCTCGGCTACTGACGCATCGATCGACGTCGCGGCCAGCCGGCCATACCCCGCCTCTCCCGGTCCCTCGACCACCAGAGCCCCGGCCCTGAGCGCGCCCAGCAGCAACGCGACGCGTTGCGGGCTGTCGCCGGCAGGCACCTCGAGGACCTTGCCGCCCGGACCGTAGCCCTGTGCGATCAGCCACGACGCGATGGCGCCGCTCAGCCGCCACACTTGGGCATTGGTGAGCGCCGTCCACTCCTCGCCGCCGCGGCCCATCAGCAGCGGCGCATCTGGCGCTTCCTCGTTGAGGCGCATGACCTGGTCGATGACCAGCATCACGGCCCGATCAGCAGCCGCTTGAGTTCGGCAGCGATCAATCCGTCCTGGAACGCGGTCGGATGGCCGTCGTGCGGAATCAGCAGCTTGGAGACGTCGTGGCCGGTGGTGACATCGTTGACCCGCATCAGCTTCACCCCGGCAGCGCGCAACTTTCCGGGCAGCGACACCAGCAGTGCATCGTCGGTGCTCTGATCGGGCCAGGAATAGACGACGAGCAGCGGCACTCCGTAGCGCTCACGCACCAGCGCCTGCAGGCGCACGACCAGCGCCACGAACAGATCGGCCTGCTCCTGCTGGCGTTGCTGCTGGCCGATCGCATTGACGAACGCGAATTGCCGGCCGAGCAGATAGCGCAGCCCTTCGATCGGATGATGCCAGCGATAGTCGTCGAACGTCCCGGTGAAGCGGGGCACGCCGTTCTCGAGCACGTAGCGCGGCGAGGAACCCAGCCAGCCACCGTCGCCGGTGACGCGCGCCAGATGATCGGGGATCACCCAGGTCACCATCGCCATCAGGTTCGGGCTCTTATATGAATCGAGCAGGCCCGCTTCGACGGCGCGCACCAGGTGGTTGGGCGCATAGCCGGACGCGGCGAAGTTCACCGCGCGCACCCTGGAGCCCGCGAAGCGCGCGAATTGCGATGGCACGGTCTCATCGTCCGCCAAGCCCTCGCCGAACATGAAGGAGTCGCCCAGGAAGACGTAGGTGTCGGCGCCCGGCGGCGCAGCAATCGTCGCGCGCGTCTGGTCGGCGAGAATCGTGTAGGTGTGATGGAACACCGGCTTGCCGTCGAAGGTCTCGCGCACATCGACTTTGGTATTCGCCCGCGGCCGGTAGCCGAGCACGGCATCGGGAACGAGCCATTCCCTGGGATCGGTGACCCGCACGATCCCGGCCCCCATGGCCTTCGGCGCGAAGAGATCGGCCACGAGGTCGGCACCGATCAGGCCGACCGCGAGCGCAGCGACCAGCAGCGAACTGGTGCGCGCGCGATTGCCGCGCAGCAGAACGACGCCGGCCAATCCGAGCAGGGCGACGATGGCGAGCGCTGCCAAAGCCATTACGCTAGGCTCCAACGGACAGGGAAGGAAGGAACGCGTTCATGCAGGGGCAGTTGCCGCTCGCAGGGCTTCGGGTGCTCGATCTCGCCAGCTTCATCGCGGGTCCGGTCGCCGCGACGGTTATGGGCGACTACGGCGCCGAAGTCATCAAGATCGAGCCGCCGGGCGAAGGCGACCCGCAGCGCAAGCTGGGACAGGCCCATTCGATCCCGCAGCATCCGGTGAATTTCTGCTGGCACCTGGTCAATCGCAACAAGCGCGCGATCGTGCTCGACCTCAAGCACGCCGACGGCCGCGCCGCTTTCGACCGCCTGCTCGCCACCGCCGACGTGATGGTGGTGAATTTTCCGCTGAAGGTGCGCGAACGCCTGAA
>CAWUOG010000121.1:0-8030 GCA_963923875.1 uncultured Alphaproteobacteria bacterium | reverse complement strand
TGATCACCTGCGGCGGGTTCGGCGATACCAGGATACCGGGAGAATAGCCGGTGATCGGCGGAGCGACGATCTGCTGTGGCCCGGGCGAGTACCCGGTGATCACCTGCGGCGGCAGAGGCTTGATCACCACAATCTGCGGTATCGGATTCGCCAGTGGCGGATCCTTGTGCTCGTTGTGGCTGTTTGGCGACGTCGTGCTCGGCGCGAACATCGGGCACTCCGCGGCATGCGGATTGCCGTTTCCTCGGCACCAGCCGTAATGGTTGCCGCTGTTGGCATTGTTGCCACCGGCTTGGGCAGCCCCCCCGGCCGACAGGGTGGCGCACACGATCAGGATGGGTGAGATCTTCCAGGACATGGCCGCTTTACCTACCAGGACTTGGTGAGCCGGACGTACGCCGCCGGGCCGTAGTGGTTGCCGTTGAAGTTGTTTACGAGTGGCACGCCGAGCCAACCCGACAGCATGATCTGCTGGTCGAGGAACAGGCGGCCGCCGACGCCAGTTGAAGCCAGCACAGGCGTCGGCAGCACGCCGACACTGGGGCCGTTGTTGGTACTCGCGTAGCCGATATCGAAGAACACGTAGGGTGAGATCGCCTGCACGAAAGCCTGGTTGATGGTGAAGTACTTGTGCAGGCCGAAGGTGGTCGAGAAGCCGCTGTCGCCCGTCACAACGGCGATGGGATAGCCGCGATTTCGTTCGCGCTCACCGAGCCAGAATTTCTCGGTGGACGGCAACGAGGCATCGGTGAACTGGGCGAGCGTTTCGGTGCGAAAGCCAAGCCCGCGCCACAGCCAGTCCAGCGCGACGCCGGTACCGAAGCCACCCCTGAAGTGCCAGAAGGTGGGATCGACGGAATTGAAGGAATTGGTGCTGCTCGCCCACCCGGCCGAGAATGTCCCGCCGATCTTCGTCTCGGTGCCACCTTTGCCGACCTTGCTGTACAGCATGGTCATACGGAAGGCGTCGGATGTGTCGCGACCCTGCCCGGTCCACGACGCGAGTTCGCCGTAGTCGTTCTCGAACAGGAGATAGTTGAATTCGTCGAGGTTGCGCAGCAGCGGGTAACCCACCAGCCCGATCGCATTGAAGCCCTGCTGGTAATTGTTGTTCAGCGCTCCCGCGAGATCGCGTCCGTATTTCGCGCCACCCGCATAGAGTTCCGTGTAGGTGCCCTGGTTGCCGATTGGGGTCCGGTAGTAACCGCCGATGGTGCCGCCCGTATTCTGAGTGAAATCCGTGGCGCCGCCGACGATCGGGCGTAGCAGGTCGCCCGCGAACAGCGTCGAGTAGAACTCTTCGGCGACTGTGGCCGTGATGCTGTCCGCCGCCGGAGGGCTATCGATCACGATGGAGCCGCGCCGCTTGACCGCCCTGGCGTGGAGTTTGAGGTCGGCGCCGCCCATCTCGTTGCCTTCGCGGAAGCGCACTTCCGACCGGACGCTCACGCCGCCGAGGTCTCCGGCCAGCATCAGGGCACGCTCGAAGTCGGCGAGCCGCACCGGGCCATTACCGACGGCTGGCTTCATGTAGCTGGCGATCCGCTGCCCAATCCGTTCATCGACGCCAATGACTTCGATGGACTGGATATGGCCTTCCTCAACGAGCAGGATTGCCGTTCCCGGCGGGCCGCCGGAAACGATGTGCACCCGCGCCAGGAAGTAGCCTTCATCGCGGTACAGAAGCTCGACGGCCCTGGCCACTTGCTCGGGAGTAGCGCGTCCCTCTGTCTGGATTATGTGGGCGAGCGCATACGTCCAGGTCTCCTGCGGATTGAAAAGTGTCATGCCCCGCACTTCGATCCTCGGAAGGCCAATTTGGCCACCGTCGATCAGCACCGGCTGGGCGGCGTCCGCGTTCTGCGCCCGCGATGGTGACGCAACAGCCATGACCAAGAGCGTTGGGATCAAGAGCAGGAAGGCACCCAAGGCGTATCGAAGAGAGAAGTGGCTCTCAATGCGGTTTAGCATTGTCAAACCCAGGCTCGGCCTTGAGGTGATCGATTGCAGCCAGAACAACAGCCAATTCTCGAAGCTAAAGCCATTTTGTTTCCCATGCCTCGATGCATTCGCTGCATCAGACGTCCCCATTGGCTTACCCTGACCTGCCCCAATCAGCGATGCCTATCGGTGAGGTATGGTCTAACAAAAGAGAGCATCGCTGAGAGGCTCATCCACATTGTTTTGATTCCATTCTGAGCGAAGTTCGCCAGCCGAAATAAATTGGCTCGAAAGTCCAGCGGCAGATCAAATTTGGGAGATCCCGTATCGAATCCCCAAACGGGGGGAAGCCCTCATCATTGAGAGTCAGGCCCCAAGGCTGGCAGGAACGGGGATCGGGCTGAGCAACCGTCGTGTCCGGCCCTCATAGGCCGCGCAACCTGGTCTTTCCCGTCAGCGAGCACAGCACGAAGGCGACCGCATCGCTGCCGCGCACCTGATCGCCGTGCCTGTCGTAGTTGAAGCCATCGATCGAGGTGCCGCCCGTGTCGGTCGCCACGAAGTCCTTGGGCAGCAATTCGCGCATCCTGTCGACCGGCGCGGTCACGATGCGGCTGGCCCGCGGCCACTCGAGGATCGTCACACCCTGCACGGCACCGGTACGGTCAACCTGCGGTCCGCCGGATATGCCGGCGATGCTGCCCTGATCGAAGGTGCGCGTCATCTCCGCCCACACCCAGCCGCGCTCGACCGGCGTGCCCGGCTTGCCGCGGCGGATCCGCGCCTCGCCGAGGAAGCGGGTATGGATCGAGCCCGGAGACCCTTGCGGGTAGCCGAAGTGATAGCCGTCCTGGTCGAGAACCGGCGCGCGATCGGTGACTCCGATGATCGGCGGCTGGATTTCGGTTCCGGTCCGCACCACCGCGAGGTCGGCCGTCGGATGGAACGCGACCGCCGTCACCGGCAGCCATTTGCCGCGCGCCCGGACGTAGGACTTGGTGCAGGCCTCGAAGACGTGGCCGGCACTGACCCAGAGATGCGGGCCGACCGCGAAGGCCGTGCCGATCACGTCGTCGGTCCAGTGGCTCGGCTCGACTTCGACTTCGGCCATCGCCGTGCCCGACGGAGTGCCGACCGGCGGTTCCGCCGGTGGCAGGACCATCCAGGCATGGGCGGTATCCGGCGGCAATGGCCGCCGCGGCGCCTCGACACCCTCCTCCGAGAACTGCGCGGCGAGAAACGAGACGATCACGCCCACGATCAGCCAGATCGCAAGCCGGACCGCGATCCTGTCCACGATCAGCCCGCGATCGCAGCCGCGTTGACGGTCCCGACCGCCAGGTGCGTGGCGCCCAGCGCGATCGCCGACGCCATCTCGCCGTTCTCGATACGCTTCACCAGGTCACGAAACACCAGCCGGGCCACGAAGAACGTGCCGAGCTGGATGATCAGCGCGATGGTGCCCCAGACGACGATGTCCGGGATGCTGACGCTGCGCGCCAGGCACATGGCGAGCGGCAGGGCGAGCGACAGGATGGCGGCGGCGAAGGCCACCGCGGCCGCCTGGTTGTTCGCACGGATCAGCTTGCCTTCGTTCTGCGGCGTCAAGGCCTGGTAGACGATCACGCCGATCACCAGGATCGCCAGCGTCAGCAGGAAGTGCGTGGCGAAGATGGGCAGCGCTTTGAGGGCGCTGGTCAGGATGGTCTGGAACATGTCTTCCCGCGGTCATCGAACCCCGGGGCCACGATAGAGCGGCTTCCGATCAAATGGAATCGTAAGCGGTTGCATTTGATCGGAAACGCACGGCGTCCTCCACAACATTGCCTGACGCATTCCGTTCAGCTGACTCCAGCTGACCAGAATGCGCTCGAGCGCGGGGCTTGGGACTTGAGCAATGCGGGCAACCTGCCATGCTCAGTCCTGCTGCAGGGGAGAAGCACGCATGGCCGGAAAACTCAGGACCACCAACGGGCGCGGCAGGCTGTACGACAGCGTGCTCGATACGATCGGCGACACGCCGGTGATCAGGATCAACCATCTCGCGCCGAAGGGTGTGCGGCTCTACGTCAAGGCCGAGGCCTTTAACCCGGGCTCGTCGGTCAAGGACCGGCTGGCGGTCAACATCATCGAGGCGGCCGAGCGCAACGGCACGCTCAAGCCGGGCCAGACCGTGGTCGAGGCGACCAGCGGCAACACCGGCATCGGTCTCGCCATGGTCTGCGCCCAGAAAGGCTACCCGCTGGTCGTCACCATGGCCGACAGCTTCTCGATCGAGCGGCGCAAGCTGATGCGCATGCTGGGCGCGAAGGTGGTCCTGACGCCGCGCGCGCAGAAAGGCTTCGGCATGTACCAGAAGGCGGTCGAGCTTTCGAAGAAGCACGGCTGGTTCCTGGCGCACCAGTTCGAGACTCCGGCCAATGCCGAGATCCACGAGGCCACCACGGCGCGCGAGATCATCGCCGACTTCAAGGGCGATCGGCTCGACTGGTTCGTCACCGGCTACGGCACCGGCGGCACCCTGACCGGCATCGCGCGCGTGCTGCGCAAGGAGCGCCCCGAGACGAAAATCGTGCTGTGCGAGCCGGCCAATGCCCAGCTGCTGGGCAGCGGCAAGCCGCAGGAACGGGCGGCCGACGGATCGCCCGCGGTCGGGCACACGGCCTTCGAGCCTCACCCCATCCAGGGCTGGACACCGGATTTCATTCCACTGGTGCTCCAGGAATCGGTCGACAGGAAATTCTTCGACCAGAGGGTGCCGATCGCCGGCCCCGAGGGCATCAAGTGGGCCAGGGCGCTGGCGCAGAAGGAGGGCATCTTCTGCGGCATCTCGGCGGGCGCCACCTTCGCCGTCGCCGTGCAGATCGCGGAGAAGGCGCCGCAGGGTTCGGTCATCCTCGCCATGCTGCCCGACACCGGCGAGCGCTACCTGACGACGCCGATGTTCGACGGCATCGCCGAGGACATGAACGACGAGGAGAAGGAGATCTCGAAGTCGACGCCGAACTACCAGATGCCGGCCGCATAGGCGGCTCGCCGCCGCCGCCGCATCATCGCTTGCGCGGGTTGAGAACGTCCTGCCGATCGAACAGGTACAGCCGGCGGCACTGCCGCGGCGCCTGCCGGGTGCTGCGTACCAGGCCCGCCTCGGCCGCCAGGATCACGTCGTAGCGGTCGGGATCCTTCAACGAGAAGCTGACGTGGCATTGCACGTCATAGGCTCCGGCGCTGTAGCCGCTGACCTCGAAGGTGGGACCCACGATTTCAGGAAGCGGCAGCCCCGCCGCCATCAGGTCGGCATAGGGCTGATCGAGTCCCCGGTCGGCTCGAGAAGCCAATGCCGTGGCGATCTGGGCTGCGATCGGCCCCTTGATCCCGTACAGGTCGAGGCGTGCCTGAACGTGCTTCAGCAAATCGCGCTTGGCTTCGCCTTCCGACATCGGGCGCGATTGCAGGGCCTCGCTGCCCTCCGTCCAGTTCATCGCATGATTGCAGATATTGACGGCGATACGTTCCTGCGGCGCGGCCGGCCAGTCGACGCCCCTGGCGCAGGTCATGAGATCGACGAACTCGCCGTCGACATTGACGTATTCCCACTCCTCGGGGGGACGACCGAGCAGGCGGGCAATAAAGAGAGGATCGACGTTCATCGTGGCAGCGTACCGCATGAGCAGCGCCGAACCGCCACGGGCGATATTGAAGCCTTTCGCCATCTGGCTCGACATGCTGTCGTCGGGGCCGGGCTTCACGCCCGACGGGTTGAGCCAGAAACTGTGAAAGCCGACCTCGCCGCCCACTTCGACGGTTCGGCTCGGTACGTGGGTCGGAATATGGCTCTCCGTGCCGCCGAGAAAGGCGAACGCGCAGGACGACAGGCAGATATCGCCCTTGCGTACCAAGGTGGCGATGTCGAACTCGCGGAACAGGTATCCGACCTTCAGGCCTTCATAGACGTCGCCGCCGCTGCTGCTGAGCTCGGCGACCAGACGTATCCGCTTTCCGCCGGCCAGACGCGGCGACCGCTCGCGCAGGATGACCTCGCGCAGCTTGGCGGCGTCGCCCTCTTCGAACATGCCGGTGATCCGGATCGTCGTGAGATCCGGGGATGTCGTTGCGGCCGCTTTTGCCGATGACCTCGTTTCGGCCGCCGGTTGCGGCGACGGCGTGACCGTCAGGGAGAAAGCCCAGGCAGCTCCGGTGTGCAGTGCGAACACCGACACGCAGGCGAGGGCCGCCAGAGTGATCCGGCCGATCATGACGGCGCGCCACCGCGGCGCAGGATGTCGACATAGAAGGCAATTTCGTCGGCAAAACTCCCGAGCATCGCGATCTCGTCGTCGAGGAAGTCGTACTCGAGTGTCGAAAAGACGACGAGCACACCGAAGACCGCACCGTCCCTCTTCAACGGCAGGGCAGCCGTCGCACCGATCGTCACGCCAAGCGCCGCAAGGCGCGGGCGCCACGGTTCGAGCGTCGGATCGTCGCTGCGGTGACGGATGACCTGAACCTGGCCGGACCTAACGGCCAGGCCAACCGGGCCGCTCCCGTCGGCTGCTCGCGCCCGAAGCATCGCCAACTGCAGAATTTCAGTCGTATGGGTTCCACCGCCCGCGACGGCGACGGGCCGGATCGGCGGGACGGCATCGTGCTGCACGAGCCCGACACCGGCCAGCAGGTAGCCGGCGTCCTCGACGATCACCTTGCAGATGCCGTCGTAGAGGTTCGCCTCCGTGCGTGCACGCAACATGGCGCCATGAGCATTGAGCAAGGCTTTTTGAAAGCGTGACAGGCGCACGACCTGTTGCTGGAATCTGTCCCGCTCCTCCTTCTGACGCGCCGCCTGGACACCAAAGGAGAGTTCCGCGGCAAAGCGCTCCAGCATGGCGAGTTCCGCGGAGTCGAAAGAGTTCTTTTCCGCCGAATATATGGTCAATACGGCGATGACCTTGTCGTCGGACCGCAGGGGAAGCCCGACGCAGGACTGCAGTCCGTAGGTCCCCGCAAGCTCGTGCCACAGCGCCAGGCGGGAACTGCCGGCGAAATCCTGGACCACCTGAGGCTCTCCGGTCCGAAGCGCGCTGCCGGTCGGACCTTGTCCGTAGGCGGAATCATCCCAGGAGATCTTCGCCTTGCGCAGATATTCAGCGGCTTCACCCACAACGGCCACAAACCGAACTGCCTTGTCCGGCCCCTTCTCGGGCACGCCGATGCTGGCGAGCCGGTAGCCGGCGCGCCCGGTCACCACCCGGCAGACATCCTCGAGCAACTGCGCTTCCGTAGTGGCATGGAGTAGCGCGCTTGTAGCCTGGAACAGCGCCTGCTGGATGCGCGAGAGCCGGGCCAGCTCCTGTTCGGCCTTCTCGCGCTCGGCCTTGTCATGCAGGCGCTCGAGACCGAATCCGATATCGTCGGCGAGATGCCGCAGCAGCTCGACCTCTTCGAAGTCGAAGGCGTTGGGCTCGGCCGCGTAGATCGCCAGCACGCAGAAAACCCTGCCGCGTGCGCGAACCGGCAAGCAGATGCTCGCGCCCAATCCGTGACGAGCCGCCAGGGTGCGCCACGGCCCCATGCGCGCGTTCGAGACGAAGTCCTGATTGATCTGGATCTCGCCGGTCCGAATCGAGGTCCCGAGGGGCCCCTGCCCGTACTCTCCATCATTCCAGGAGACCCGGATCTGCTTCACGTATTCCGCGCCTTCACCGGCGGCCGCCATCAATCGAATGGATTTTTCGGCATCGTCGACCGGTTTCTGGATCGCCGCCACGCGATAGCCGGCAAACTCGACGATCGACTTGCAGACATCGTCGTAAAGGGCGGATTGCGAGGCCGCGTGCAGGACCACGTCCGCAGCTTCGAAAAGGGCGCGTTTGACCCGCGACAGGCGGGCAATCTCGCGCTCCAGCGTCTTGCGCTGGCTGACATCCCTGATGAAGCTCTGGCGATACTTCCGGCCATCGACCTCGAAGGGGGCCGAGCCCACCTCGACGGGAAACACGGTACCGTCCTTGCGCCTGTGCTGGGTTTCGAAAAGGGTTCCGCCCTCGAGTCCGGCGATGCGCCACTGTTCCTCGAATGGCGCTTTCGCAGTC
>CAWUOG010000120.1:0-8045 GCA_963923875.1 uncultured Alphaproteobacteria bacterium | reverse complement strand
TCGCGCCACAGCCAGACGCTGGCCGCGGCTTCCCATTCGGTCTCGCGCACGAACAGATGCCGGCTGCGCGCGCTCTGGCGCCAGTCGATCCGGCTGGCGCTGTCGCCGTCGCGGTAGGGCCGGTATTGCCAGAAGGCGTCGCCCTGGCCGACCCGACGCCGGCCGTGCACGCCCTGGATCACGGTCGCCGCGACGCGGTCGGCCGCCACCATCAGCGCCGGCAGGGTACCGGCGAGTTCAAGCGATCGGTTGAAGGTGGACGCACTGGCCATGATTGACGCCGAGGCAAGCCTCAGGCCAGGGACCTAGGCGAGCCGCTGGCACATCTGGGAAATCACCGTCTCGACGGTCACACCCTCGGCGCGGGCCGAGAAATTCACCGCCATGCGATGGCGCAGGATCGGACCGGCCAGCGCCACGACGTCGTCGACCGACGGTGCCAGCCTGCCCTGGATGATGGCGCGGGCGCGGCAGGCCAGCATGAAGGCCTGGCTGGCGCGCGGCCCGGGCCCCCAGGCCACGCGCTGCTTCACCACGTCGAGATCGCTGTGCTCGGGACGGCCGGCACGGACCAGCTTCAGGATGGCATCGACCACGCTCTGGCCGATCGGCAGGCGGCGGACCAGCGCCTGCGCCGCCATCAGGTCGGCCGGCGACAGGGCCTGCACCGCCACCGGCACGTCCGAGCCGGTGGTCGCGATCATGATCTGGCGCTCGGCTTCTTCGTCGGGATAGCCGACATCGACCTGCAGCAGGAACCGGTCGAGCTGTGCTTCCGGCAGCGGGTAGGTGCCTTCCTGCTCGAGCGGGTTCTGGGTCGCGAGCACGTGGAACGGTGCCGGCAGGTCGTAGCGCTTGCCGGCCACGGTGACGTGCTTCTCCTGCATCGACTGCAGCAGCGCCGACTGGGTGCGTGGCGACGCGCGGTTGATTTCGTCGGCCATCAGCAGCTGGGCGAACACCGGGCCCTGGATGAAGCGGAAGCTCCTCTGGCCGCCCGCGGTCTCTTCCAGCACTTCAGAGCCCAGGATGTCGGCCGGCATCAGGTCGGGTGTGAACTGGATGCGCTTGGCTTCCATGCCGAGCACAGTGCCCAGCGTCTCGACCAGCTTTGTCTTGGCGAGGCCCGGAACGCCGATCAGCAGCAGGTGGCCGCCCGAAAGAAGCGCAACCAGGGTTTGATCGATGACGTCCTGCTGGCCATAAATGACCCTGCCGATGGCAGCGCGGGCGGCCCTGAGCTGGCCTCCCAGCCGCTCGATGTCGGCGAGGGCGGCCTGGGCATCGGCGTCGCTTGCAGTCGAGGTGTCGGGGGCCACCAGGCGCTCCTGTGATCAGGGGAATTCATCGTGAGGGAAGCCCAGAATTGAGGCCGGAACAAGGGCATGACGGTTGACGAAATTGTGCGCCGGGTACGTGAGAGAAGTACCCGGTTGGCATCGGGTTTGCCGGTCTCTCTGCTGCCGGTCGACAGCGATTTCTCCCTGAACGGCGTGGTGCCATTGCCGGAGAAATGGCGGCCGGCGTCGGTGCTGGTACCGCTGGTCAATCGGCCGGCGGGCGTCACGGTTTTGCTCACGCAACGCACCGAGGACATGCCGAGTCACGCCGGCCAGGTCGCCTTCCCCGGCGGCCGCCGCCAGGACGACGACGCCGACGCGATCGCCACGGCCTTGCGCGAGACCGAGGAAGAAGTGGGCGTGGCCCGCTCCTTTGTCGACGTCGTGGGATCCGTCGATCTCTATCGCACCGGCACCGGGTTCGAGATCACGCCGGTGGTCGGCATCGTCTCGCCCGGCTTCGTCACGAGGGCCGACCCGCGCGAGGTCGCCGACGTCTTCGAGGTACCGCTCGGCCACTTCCTCGACGAGAGGAACCACCGCATCGACAGCCGCACCATCGCTTCCGGCCTGCAGCGCCGCTACTACGCCATGCCGTACGAGGGCCGCTACATCTGGGGCGCGACGGCGGGTATGCTCAAGAACCTGCAGTACATCCTGACGGCAGGCTGAAAAGGGATACCATGAACAGGCAAAGCCTCATCCTGAGGAGCGGCCGCAGGCCGCGTCTCGAAGGATGGGAACGAACACCTTGCGCGAGTTCATCCTTCGAGACGCATCGCTGCGCGATGCTCCTCAGGATGAGAATGAGTGTGAGGACATCGTGATCCGCATCGCCTTGCTCGTGATCGTGCTGGTACTCGCGCCGACCGCCGCTTTCTTCCTGTGGGCGTGGGGCGTGAAGATCATGAACGAGCGCAAGGTCGCCGGCACCTTGCCCGAATGGCAGGAGCTGCCGCTGACCTGGCTCGCCATCGCCGGCCTGGTCTGCACCATCGCGGGATTCATCGTGATGTTCTTCACCCAGAATCAGGGCGCGGGCGGACTGCTCCCGACATGAGCGGGTCCGCAACGAGGATGCCCGGATGAAACCCGCCGGCCGCATCGAGCCGCCCGAGCGCCTGCGCGATGCTCCGACCGTCCGGCTGTTCGCCGCGCTCCAGGCGGCGGGCATCGTCGCGCGCTTCGTCGGCGGCTGCGTGCGCAATGCCGTGCTCGATCGCCGGATCGACGACATCGATCTCGCCGTCGACAAGCCGCCCGACGCGGTGACGCGCGCGCTCGAAGCCGCCGGCATCAAGGTGATCCCGACCGGGCTGAAGCATGGCACCGTGACGGGCATCGCCAGCTCCTCGCACTACGAGTTGACGACGCTGCGCCGCGACGTCGAGACCGACGGCCGCCGTGCGGTCGTCGCCTTCACCGACGACTGGCTGGAGGATGCAAGCCGTCGCGACTTCACCTTCAACGCGCTCTACGCCGATCTCGACGGCACGCTCTACGATCCGTTCGGCGGCCGCGCCGATCTCGCGGCAGGACGGGTGCGCTTCATCGGCGATCCCGACCAGCGCATCGCCGAGGACCGCCTGCGCGTGCTGCGCTTCTTCCGCTTCCATGCCTGGTATGGCCGGCCGCCCTTCGACGGACCGAGCCTCGCTTCCTGCCGGCGCAACGCCGGCGCGCTCGCAGGCCTGTCGGGCGAGCGCGTCTCGAAGGAACTGCTGAAACTCCTGCTGGCGCCGGCCGCCGCCGACGCGGTGGACGCCATGCACGAGGCCGGCGTGCTCGACCACTGGCTGCCCGAGTATGACGGCAGCCGGCGCCTGCGCGACCTGATCGGGCGGGAGGAAGCCGGCGCCGAAGAGGCCGTCGCGATCCGTCGCCTTGCGTCCGTGCTGCCCAAGGGCACCGACGCGACGCGGATCGGCAAGCGGCTTCGGCTCTCGACGCAGGAATCGCTGCGCCTCGGCCTGATGCTTGAGGCCGCGCCGGCTGTCGGCGCCGACCCGCGCGCCGAGATCTACCGCCTCGGAACCACCGCCTTCGTCGATCGCCTGCTGCTCGACGCGCCGCCGGCCTGGTGGGACGCGCTGGCGCTGGCGCGGCGCTGGACGCCGCCCGAGCTGCCGGTGAGCGGCGGCGACGCGCTGAAGCTCGGCCTGAAGCCGGGACCGAAGGTCGGCGCGCTGATCGCCGAGGTCGAGCGCTGGTGGATCGCCGGCGACTTCGCCGCCGACCGCGCCGCCTGTCTGGCCGAGCTCGAGCGGATCGCCAAGGCGCCATGATCCGTCCCGGCCTGACGCTCGCGCTGTGGCTCGCCTTCGCGATCCTGCTGATCGCCAACAACGCGATCGGCGACACCTGGATCGCCTCCAACCTGTCGGCGCGCACCGTCGAATGGTTCAAGGTGCTGGTGCCGCTGCCCTATGTCGTGCTGCTGGCGGCGATCCACGCCCGGCGTACCAGGGGCCCGCGTTGGCGCGACGCCGCGCTGCTCGCGTCGCTGCTGTGGCCGACCTCGACCGCGATCCTCGACTTCCTCTACGAGCGCGTGACCTTCGGCAACGACACCGAGGCCTTCCTCGGCCGCCTCGACGTGCAGTGGGGTGCACCGTATCCGCTGCTGCTGGTCGTGCTGTTCGCCGCGCCGCTCGCGGCCGGAAAGATCGCGGCGCGCCGTTCTTGAGTCCTCTTCTTGCCCATCGGGCGAGGCATCGGTGACATGCGTCGTTCGCCGGGGCTGGCCGGTGCGACAGCGCCCGGCCTGTGAAAGAATGAGCGCCGCGAAACGGTGAAGGCACCATGAGTCGGCAGCTCCATCTCAATCTCTTCATCCAGAGCCGCGGTCACCACGAGGCGTCGTGGCGCCATCCGCTGGCCTCGCCGCTGCCGCTCACCGACGTGCGCTTCTACCAGGACGTGGCGCGCCGCGCCGAGGCCGGGCTGTTCGATTCCATCTTTCTTGCGGATCAGTTGGCGCTCGGCAACGACGTGGCCCGCGCCGGCCGGACCTGGCTGGAGCCGATCACCACGCTCGCCGCCCTGGCCGGCGCGACCCGTCGCATCGGCCTGATCGCCACGGCATCGACCACCTATACCGAGCCCTATAATCTCGCGCGCCAGTTCGCCTCGCTCGATCACATCAGTGGCGGCCGGGTCGGCTGGAACATCGTCACCTCGTGGGCCACCGATGCGGCGCGCAACTACGGCGGCGAGGGCCAGCTCAGCCATGCCGAGCGCTACGCCCGCGGCGAGGAATTCATGACCGTGGTCAAGGCGCTGTGGGACAGCTGGTCGGACGATGCCATCGTCGACGACCGCGCCTCGGGCCACTACGCGCGCGCCGAGGAGATCGCACCGATCGACCATGTCGGCCATTACTATCGTGTCGCCGGGCCGCTCAACATTCCGCGCGGCCCGCAGGGCCGGCCGGTCTTCGTGCAGGCGGGCTCGTCCGAGACCGGCCGCCGCTTCGCCGCGCGCCACGCCGAGGCGGTGTTCACGGCGCAGATGGAAAAGGCCACGGCGCAGGAATTCTACGCCGACCTCAAGCGCCTGGCGGCCGCCGAGGGCCGCGCGCTCGACCAGGTGCTGATCCTGCCGGGCCTCAGCCCGCTGATCGCCTCGACCGAGGCCGAGGCGCAGCGTATGTCGCGCGAGCTCAACGACCTCACCGATCCCGAGGTCGGCCGCAAGCGGCTGTCCGGCCGCTTCGGCGGCCACGATTTCTCGCACCTGCCGCTCGACAAGGTCCTGGCGCCCGAGGATTTTCCCGACCCGAGCACGGTGCAGGCCGCCCGCAGCCGCACCGAGGTCATCGTGGGCCTGGTGCGGCGCGAGAAGACGACCCTGCGCCAGCTGCTTGCTTATCTTGCGGGCGCCCGCGGTCACTATACGACGGCCGGAACGCCGGAGCAGATCGCCGACCTGATCGGCGACTGGTTCGCCTCGGGCGCGGCCGACGGCTTCAACGTCATGCCGCCGATCCTGCCTGCGATGCTCGATGTCTTCGTCGCCGAGGTGATCCCGCTCCTGCAGAAACGCGGCCTGTTCCGGACCGCCTATTCAGGCGAGACGCTGCGCGACCACTACGGACTCATCCGCCCGGCGTCCCGGCATCACGCAAGCCGGGCCCGCGCCGCCGACTAGAGTACGGCCCGGCGCTCTCCTAGGGCCACTTCACTTCGGGCGGCAGCGACATCAGGATCGCGTCGATATTGCCGCCGGTCATCAGGCCGAACTTGGTGCCGCGGTCGTGCAGCAGGTTGAACTCGACATAGCGGCCACGCTTCAGCAGCTGGTGCTCGCGCTCGGCCGCCGTCCACGGCTCGTTCATGTGCCGGCGCACGATCTTCGGATAGATGCCGAGATAGGCCTCGCCGACCGCCCGGGTGAAGGCGAAGTCCTTCGCGAAATCCTCGGTGTTCAGGTAGTCGTAGAAGATGCCGCCGACGCCGCGCGGCTCGTTGCGGTGCGGCAGGAAGAAGTATTCGTCGCAGTGCTTCTTGAAGCGCGGATAGTAGGCCTCGTCGTGCGCATCGCAGGCCGCCTTCAGCGCGGCGTGGAAATCGCGCGTGTCCTCGTCGTTCGGCACCATCGGCGTCAGGTCTGCCCCGCCGCCGAACCACGACTTCGTGGTGGCGATGAAGCGGGTGTTCATGTGCACCGCCGGCACCCGGGGCGAGCGCATGTGCGCCACCAGCGAGACCCCCGTCGCGTAGAATCGCGGGTCGTCGGCGGCGCCGGGCATCTGCTTGCGGAACTCGGGGCTGAATTCGCCGAACACGGTCGAGACGTTGACGCCCACCTTCTCGAAGACGCGGCCCTTCATCACCGACATCACGCCGCCGCCGCGGTCCTGCCCGGCATTAGGGCCCTCGGTGTCGCGGGGGCGCTGCCAGGACTTCCGCTCGAATTTTCCGGGCGGCAGCTCGCCGTGTTGTTGGCCGCCGTAGTCGGCCTCGATCGCCTCGAACGCGGCGCAGATGCGGTCGCGCAGGGCCTCGAACCAGGCGCGGGTCTGCTGTTTGGCGAGGTCGAGCGGGCTGGTCATGTGAGTGGGGCGTATCCGGAGGTCTGGCGAAGGGCCTCGCTCAATACCATCGAAGCCGCCAGCGCGACATTGAGCGACCGCGCGCCCTTTTGCAGCGGGATGCGCAGCCTGACGCCGGCCGCGCGGTCGACCGCGTCGTGCACCTCGTCCGGCACGCCGGCGCTCTCGCGGCCCAGCAGCAGGATGTCGTCGGGGCGGAATTCCACGTCGGGGAAGGTCGCGGTGGCCCGGGTCGTCAGCAGCACCAGGCGGCCGGGCACCCGGCCGTCCTGCATTGCCTGCTGGAAGGCCTGCCAGGAGGTGTGCCGGGTGAGGCGGGCCAGGTCGTAGTAATCCATCGCCGCGCGCCGGATTCGCTTGTCGTCGACCGGAAACCCGCAGGGCTCGATGATGTCGAGCGGCACGGCCATGCAGGCCGACAGCCGGATGAAGGCGCCGAGATTTTGCGGGATATCGGGCTCGTAGAGGGCGAGGCGCATGTCGATCCTTCGGGTCCGTCCGCGGTCCCGTATTTGCGCTGCGAAAAGGGCGTTGTGCGGCAGGGTGCCGCAGCGCGGGGTTGCGGCCCTCGCTCCCCCCAACCTGCGACCAAAGACCTTGAAACAAAAGGCGCTTTCTCGTCTATAAGCCTACCCAACTCCCGGGGAACTTACACGGCAGGGGACGTACAAAGAGATGGCATCTTCCAGTAATCCGGCCGGCGCCCACGGCGATCCGACGCGGCGCGACTTCCTCATGGTCGCGTCCGGCGCGCTCGCGGGCATCGGTGCCGTGGCGACCGCCTGGCCCTTCATCAACAATCTCAATCCCGCCGCCGATACGCTGGCGCTCTCCTCGGTCGAGGTGAACGTGCAGGCGATCCAGGTCGGCCAGGCGATCACGGTGAAGTGGCGCGGCAAGCCGGTGTTCATCCGTCACCGCACCAAGGAAGAGATCAAGGAAGCCGAGGACGTGAAGATGTCCCAGCTTCCGGACCCGGAGACCGACACCAAGCGCGTCACCGACGCCGCCAAGAAGGTCCGGCCCGAGTGGCTGATCATCGTCGGCGTCTGCACCCATCTCGGCTGCGTGCCGCTCGGCAACAAGCCCGGCGATCCGAAGGGCGAGTACGGCGGCTGGTTCTGCCCGTGCCACGGCTCGATGTACGACACGTCCGGCCGCATCCGTAAGGGACCCGCCCCGAAGAACCTCGAGGTGCCGGAATATCTCTTCACCACCGATACGCTCGTCAAAATCGGCTGATCGCCCGGGGAGTTCTGAATATGGCTTCGCAGCACGGCGCTCCGCCGGTCTTCAACAACAAGGTGGTCGCCTGGATCGATCACCGCCTGCCGATCTTCTCGTATATCGAGAAGGAGTATCACACCTTCCCGACGCCCCGGAATTTCAACTACTTCTGGAATTTCGGTGCGATCGCCACGGTGATGCTGGTCCTCATGATCGCCACCGGCGTGGTGCTCGCCACCAACTACACGCCGCACGTGCTGATGGCCTTCGACTCGGTCGAGCGCATCGACCGTGACGTGCCGCAGGGCTGGCTGATCCGCGACCTGCACATGAACGGCGCGTCGTTCTTCTTCATCGCCGTCTACATCCACATCTTCCGCGGCATGTACTACGGCTCCTACAAGGCGCCGCGCGAACTGCTGTGG
>CAWUOG010000119.1:0-8104 GCA_963923875.1 uncultured Alphaproteobacteria bacterium | reverse complement strand
CGATCACGCTCGACTCCAAGAGCAAGCAGGGCATGAACGTTCTCGAGCGGCTGGTGAAGACCTGCGATGTGCTGGTCGAGAACTTCGCACCCGGCGCGCTCGACCGCATGGGCCTCACCTGGGAGCGCATCCACTCGTGGAACCCGCGCATGATCGTGGCCTCGGTCAAGGGCTTCGGCCCCGGCCCCTACGAGGAGTGCAAGGTCTACGAGAACGTCGCGCAGTGTGCCGGCGGTGCCGCCTCGACCACCGGTTTCCGCGACGGCATCCCGCTGGTGACCGGCGCCCAGATCGGCGACTCCGGCACCGGGCTCCATCTCGCGCTGGGCATCGTCTGCGCCCTGATGCAGCGCAACCGCACCGGCCGCGGCCAGAAGGTGCTGTGCGCCATGCAGGACGGCGTGCTCAATCTCTGCCGCGTGAAGCTGCGCGACCAGCAGCGGCTGAAGGCCGGCCCGCTCAAGGAGTACACGCAATACGGCGAAGGCATCCCGTTCGGCGAGGCGGTGCCACGCGCCGCCAACGATTCCGGCGGCGGCCAGCCCGGCGTCATCCTGAAGTGCAAGGGCTGGGAGACCGATCCCAACGCCTACATCTACTTCATCACCCAGGCGCCGGTGTGGGAGAAGATCTGCGACCTGATCGGCGAACCCGGATGGAAGACGCATCCCGACTTCGCCAAGCCGCCGGCACGCCTGCCGCGGCTGAAGCAGATCTTCGAGCGCATCGAGCAGTGGACGATGACCAAGACCAAGTTCGAGGTCATGAACGAGTGCAACGCATTCGACATTCCGGTCGGCCCGATCCTGTCGATGAAGGAGCTGGCCGAGGAGCAGTCGCTGCGCGACACCGGCACCGTCGTCGAGGTCGATCACCCGACCCGCGGCAAGTACCTGTCGGTCGGCAACCCGATCAAGCTCTCCGACTCGATCACCGAAGTCGAGCGCTCGCCGCTGCTCGGCGAGCACACCGACGAGATCCTGTCGAAGGTGCTGAAGTTCACGCCGCGCGAGATCGCCGAGATCAAGGCATCTGGCGCAACCGGCGAAGCCCCCAAGGCACAGGCAGCGGAGTAGCGCATGCGCATCGTCGTCCATGGCCAGCAGGCCTTCGGCAAGGCCGTTCTGGAAGCCCTGCTCAAGCGCGGTGACAACGTCATCGCCGTCTACGTGGCGCCGGAGAAGCCCGGCGCCAAGCCCGACCCGCTCAAGGAGGCCGCCCAGGCCGCCGGCCTTCCGGTCTACCAGCCCGCGTCCTACCGCAAGCCGGAGGTCGTCGAGGAGTTCAAGGCCCTGAAGCCGGACCTGCAGGTCATGGCATTCGTGACCCTGTTCGTGCCGGAGGAGTTTCTCAACGTCCCCACCCACGGCTCGATCCAGTATCACCCGTCGCTGCTGCCGGCCTATCGCGGCGCCTCGGCGATCAACTGGCCGATCATCCTCGGCGAAAAGGAGACCGGCCTCTCGATCTTCTGGCCGGACAACGGCCTCGATACCGGCGACGTGCTCCTGCAGAAGAAGACGCCGCTCAGCGCCACCGACACGATGGGCGACGTCTATTTCAAGCGGCTGTTCCCGATGGGCGTCGACGCGATGCTCGAATCGGTCGACCTCGTGAAGGCCGGCAAGGCCCCCCGCATCAAGCAGGACGAATCGAAGGCGACCTACGAAGGCCGCGCGACCGCCGACATCGCCCGCATCGACTGGGGCAAGTCGTGGCGGCAGATCGATCCGCTGGTGCGCGGCTGCAATCCCGTACCCGGCGCCTGGACGACGCTCGACGGCAAGCAGTTGCAGGTCTTCGAGGTCACGCCGATCCCGGCGAAGGACCCCAAGGGCATCGGCGGCAAGTATGGCGAGGTCGTCGAGGTTTCGGCCGACGGCTTCACCGTCGTCTGCCCTGACGGCCGCATCAAGGTGCTGCGCGTGAAACCTGCGGACGGCCCGAAGGTCGGCGCCGGCGAATGGGCCAAGGCCGCGAACCTCGCGGTCGGCGCACGGTTCGTTTGAGTCGGCGCCAAGCGCACGGAAAACCTCGCCCTGAGGAGCGCCGCATCGCGGCGCGTCTCGAAGGGTGGGCAACAACAAGACTGGTCCGCACCCTTCGAGACGCCGCGCTCCGCGCGGCTCCTCAGGGTGAGGTGGTTCTCTAGGAGAGGAAGTCCAGATGCCCGCGTCACAGCATACGAGTCCGAAGTCCGACATCCAGATTGCCCAGGAGGCCAGGAAGCGGCCGATCATGGAGCTGGCGAAGGAAAAGCTCGGCATCGCGCCCGAGAACCTCGAGCCGTACGGCCACTACAAGGCCAAGGTGTCGATGGACTACATCAAGTCCCTGCAGTCCAGGCCGAACGGCAAGCTGATCCTGGTCTCGGCGATCTCGCCGACGCCGGCCGGCGAAGGCAAGACGACCACCACCGTGGGCCTGACCGACGCGCTGAACCACATCGGCAAGAAGGCGATGCTCTGCCTCCGCGAGCCCTCGCTCGGTCCCAGTTTCGGCATGAAGGGCGGCGCCGCGGGCGGCGGTTACGCCCAGGTCGTGCCGATGGAGGACATCAATCTCCATTTCACCGGCGACTTCCACGCGATCGGCACGGCGCACAACCTTCTGTCGGCGTTGATCGACAATCATATCTATTGGGGCAATGCGCTGGGCATCGACGGCCGCCGCGTGGCGTGGCGCCGCGCGCTCGACATGAACGACCGCAGCCTGCGCCAGATCGTGTCGTCGCTGGGCGGCGTCGCCAACGGCTTCCCGCGCGAGGACGGCTTCGACATCACCGTCGCATCGGAAGTCATGGCGATCTTCTGTCTCGCCAAGGACCTCGACGACCTCAAGACCCGCCTCGGCAACATCATCGTGGCCTACACCCGCGACCGTAAGCCGGTACGCGCCCGGGACCTCAAGGCGCACGGCCCGATGACCGTGCTGCTGAAAGATGCGCTGTCGCCCAACCTGGTGCAGACGCTCGAGGGCACGCCGGCCTTCATCCATGGCGGCCCGTTCGCCAACATCGCGCACGGCTGCAACTCGGTGCTCGCGACCACGACGGCGCTCAAGCTCGCCGACTATGTCGTCACCGAGGCGGGCTTCGGTGCCGATCTGGGCGGCGAGAAGTTCATCGACATCAAATGTCGCAAGACCGGCCTGACGCCCGATGCGGTCGTCCTCGTGGCGACCATTCGCGCGCTCAAGATGCACGGTGGCGTGAAGAAGGAAGACCTCAAGAACGAGAACCTCAAGGCGCTCGCCGAAGGAATGTCGAACCTCAAGCGGCACGTCGAGAACGTGCGCAAGTTCGGCCTCGAGCCGGTGATCTCGATCAACCGCTTCAGCGCCGACACCGACGCCGAGATCGCCCTCGTGAAATCCGAGTGTGCCAAGCTCGGCGTGGAAGCCGTGATGGCCGACCACTGGGCCGAGGGCGGCAAGGGGGCGGCCGACGCCGCGCGCGCCGTGGTCAAGGTCATCGAGCAGGGCAAGAGCAAGCTCAAGCTGCTCTATCCCGACGACATGCCGCTGGCGGACAAGATCGGCACCATCGCCAAGGAGATCTACCGCGCCTCCGGCGTCACGATCCCCAAGCCGGTGCGCGACCAGCTCGCCTCGTTCGAGGCCATGGGCTACGGCAAGGTGCCGGTCTGCATCGCCAAGACGCAGTACAGCTTCTCGACCAACCCCGACGCCAAGGGCGCCCCCGACGGCCACACGGTCGCCGTGCGCGAAGTGCGGCTGTCGGCCGGCGCGGAGTTCGTCGTGGCGATCTGCGGCGAGATCATGACCATGCCCGGCCTGCCCAAGGTGCCGGCGGCCGACAGCATCGACGTCGACGCCCAGGGCAGGATCGTCGGGCTGTTCTAGGCATAGACCGATCGGGCGGCCGCCCGGCGGCTCTCCTTCACGACCTCGCGGCCGGCCGCCTCAAGGCGGCCGGCAACGACGGCGGTTGCGCTAGTTCTTCGGCGCGCCCAGTCCCTGGTTCTCCATCAGCATGGAATCACCCAGCTTGGACATGACGTCGTCCAGGTTGAAGGAGGCCGCCTTCTGCCGCTGCGGGAACTCCTTGAAGCTCGCCAGGAACTGCCCGACGTAGTCCTGCGCCGGAACCAGCAGGAAGGCGTGGTCGAGCAGCCAGTCGTAGTAGGTGTTCGAGGTGATGTCGGCGCGCTCGTAGGGATCGGTACGCAGATTGAAGATCTTGGGCACGCGCAGATTGACGAACGGCTCGGCCCAGACGCGCAAGGTACCCGGAGCCCGCTGCTCCATGAAAACCAGCTTCCAGTTGTCGTAGCGCAGGGCCGTCAGCTGCTGATCGTCGTTGAAATAGAGGAACGACTTGCGCGGGCTCTTCGGCACCTGCCCCGTCAGATAGGGCACGAGATTGTCGCCGTCGAGATGGACCTTGTAGGTCATGTCGCCGACCTTCTCGCCCTTGGCGAGCTTGCTCTTGACGTCGGCGTCCCCGCCGATCGCCAGCAGGGTCGGCAGCCAGTCGAGATGGGCGACCATTTCGTTCGAGACCTGGCCCGGCTTGATCTTGCCCGGCCACCGCACCATGGCCGGCACCCGGTAGGCGCCTTCCCAGTTGGTGTTCTTCTCGTTGCGGAACGGCGTCATGGCGCCGTCGGGCCACGAGTTCATGTGCGGTCCGTTGTCCGTCGAATAGAGGACGAACGTGTTGTTCGCCATGCCGAGGTCGTCGAGCACCTTGAGGATCTGACCGACGTTCTTGTCGTGGTCGATCATCGTGTCGTGATACGGGCTCTGGAACGGGCCCGCCTGGCCGAGGCTGCCCGGCTTGGTATGGGTGCGGAAATGCATGTGGGTGAAATTGACCCATACGAAGGCCGGCTTGCCCGCCTTGTTCTGGCGCTGGATGAAGTCGGCAGCGCGGGAGGCGATATCGTCATCGATCGTTTCCATGCGCTTCTTGGTCAGCGGGCCGGTATCCTTGCAGACCTGCTTGCCGACCTTGCCGAAGCGCGGATCGACCGTCGGATCGTCCTTGTCCGAGGCCTTGCAATCGAGCACGCCGCGCGGGCCGAATTTGGCGCGGAAGGCCGGGTCCTTGGGATAGTCCGGCAGTTCCGGTTCTTCCTCGGCATTGAGGTGATAGAGGTTGCCGTAGAACTCGTCGAAACCGTGAACGGTCGGCAGGAATTCGTTGCGGTCGCCGAGATGGTTCTTGCCGAACTGTCCCGTGGCATAGCCGAGCGGCTTCAGCAGTTCGGCGATCGTCGGGTCTTCCTTGCGCAGCCCGAGCGTCGCGCCCGGCAGGCCGACCTTGGTCAGGCCGGTGCGCAGGCCCGACTGACCGGTGATGAACGAGGACCGGCCGGCCGTGCAGCTCTGCTCGGCATAGATGTCGGTGAACATCATGCCTTCGTTGGCGATGCGGTCGATGTTGGGAGTCTGGTAGCCCATCAGCCCGCGCGAATAGGCACTGACGTTCGATTGACCGATGTCGTCGCCCCAGATGATGACGATGTTGGGCTTCTGGGTCGGTGCCTGCGGTGGCGTCTGGGCATGGGCCACCGTCAGGAAAGACAGGGCCAGCGCCACAGCCGCGGTGAAGGCCCCAATGAAACGTTCGATCTTCATGTCGTCGCTCCCTGCAATCAATTTGCATCGCGCAGGCTTCCTCAGCGCAACCGATGCCCGGCACGTCCCCAGCGAGTAAGGACAGTGGCGTCTTCTCCTTATAGGAGAGCGTCCCCGTTGCGCCGACCGGTGTCAAGGCGGCGCACGACACGCTGGCGATCGCCACAGTCGACCCGAAAGCCTGTTCGATACCGCGAAGGCCAGTCGCATCGCCCACCCGGTGGCGCGATGGCCCGCCTTCGACTTGTGGCATAGTGGGTCGTGACTTCGTGGCGCCCCATGTTGCTGCTGCTGGCCCTGGTTTTTCTGGCCAGTGCCGGAGCACTTCACCTGCGCGCGCAAACCGGTGCGGCGCCGGCCCCGCGGCCCGCGGCGCCCGCCTTTGTCGGCAGCACCGCGTGCGCCACCTGCCATCAGCGCGAGACCGCGGCCTGGAAAGGCACGCAGCATGCCGAGGCCATGCAGCACGCGCGCGGTGCTGCGGTGCTCGGCGACTTCAACGACGCGACCTTCACCCGCGACGGCGTCACGACCACCTTCAGCAAGCGCGACGACAGGTTCTTCGTCAGGACCGAGGGCCCCGACGGCAAGCCGGGCGAGTTCGAGGTAAAATTCACCTTCGGCGTCTCGCCGCTGCAGCAGTATCTCGTCGCCCTGCCCGGCGGCCGCCTGCAGGCCTTCGGCATCGCCTGGGACACGCGGCCGAAGTCGATGGGCGGCCAGCGCTGGTTCGATCTCTATTTCGGCCAGAAGATCCCGCCCGGCGATCCGCTGCACTGGACCGGAATCCAGCAGACCGCGAACTACATGTGCATCGACTGCCACGTCACCAACCTGCGCAAGGGCTTCGACGCGGCCACCAGCAGCTACAACTCGACCTGGACCGAACTCGGCGTCGGCTGCGAGGCCTGCCACGGGCCGGGCGGCGAGCACGCCGCCAATCCGAAAGTCCGGCTGCCGGCCCAGCACCCGTCGCGCACCGGCATCGCCTGGGGCACCGATCCCGCTGCCCGCCCCCAGGTGCCGAAGCCCGCGGCCGGCCAGATCGCCGAGGTCGAGACCTGCGGGCGCTGTCATGCCCGCCGCTCGCAACTGACCGACGATGTGCATGCCGGCCAGCCGCTCGCCGACGGCTTCCGCGTCAGCCTCCTGGAGCGCGGGCTGTACCGGCCCGACGGCCAGATGCAGGACGAGGTGTTCAATCACGGCTCGTTCCTGCACAGCCGCATGTTCGCCAAGGGCGTGACGTGCAGCGACTGTCACGATCCGCATTCCCAGAAGCTGCGCGCCGAAGGCAATGCGCTGTGCGAGCAGTGTCACCTGCCGGCGAAGTACGACGCCAAGGCCCATCATTTTCACGACCCGGCAGCGAAGGCCGGCCAGTGCACGACCTGCCACATGCCCGTCGTCACCTACATGATGGCCGACCCGCGGCACGATCATAGTTTCCGCGTGCCACGCCCCGATCTCCCGGCGGCACTCGGCGCGCCCGACGTCTGCGCCGACTGCCATGGCGACAAGCCGGCCGGCTGGGCGGCGGAGCAGTTGCGCAGCCGCCTCGGCCGCGCGCCGGCCGGCTTCCAGGATTTCGCCCAGGCGTTCCACGCCGCCGACCGAGGTGTGCCGGGCGCGGCGGGCCTCCTCGCCCGCATCGCCAACGATCCGGCCGAGCCCGCGATCGTTCGCGCGAGCGCGCTCGCCCGCGCCGCCGCGCTCGACCGCGGGCTGGCCGGCGTCGATCTGCGCACCGCCCTGTCGAGCCCCGATGCGTTGCTGCGGGCGGCGGCGGTCGAGGCCTCGGCTTCGCTCGAACCGGCCCAACGCCTGCCGTTGATCCTGCCGCTGCTGCACGACCCCACGAAGCAGGTGCGCATCGAGGCGGCGCGCGCGCTGGCCGGCCCGGCCGAGATGCAGATGTCCGACGCCGATCGCGCCGCGTTTCGCGCCGCACTCGCCGAGTATGTCGACGTGCAGCGCTACAACGCCGATCGCGCCGAAGGCCACATGAACCTCGCCCTGCTCGAACTGCGCCGCGGCAACGGCCTGCTGGCCGACGCCCCCCTCACACGCGCGATCGCCGTCGATCCGACCTTCGTGCCGGCCTATGTGCAGCTCGCGGACCTCTATCGAGGCCGCCGCGAGGAGGACAAGGCGGAGGCGATCCTGCGCCAGGCGGTAGCGCACAATCCCGATGCCGCCCTCGCCCACCACGCGCTCGGACTCTCGCTCGTGCGCCAGCGCAAGCTCGGACCGGCGGTCGACGAACTGCGCCGCGCCGCCGAACTGGCGCCGAACAACGCCCGCTACGGCTACGTCCTCGCCGTCGCCCTCGAACAGACGGGCCAGCGTTCCGAAGCGGTCCGGACTTTGGACGAGGTGTTGAAACGTCATCCCTACGATCCCGACGCGCTGTCCGTCGCGGCGGGATGGGCGCTGCAACGCGGCGACCGGCAGATGGCCCTCGACTACCTGACGACACTGCGCACGCTGCGGCCCGACG
>CAWUOG010000118.1:0-8109 GCA_963923875.1 uncultured Alphaproteobacteria bacterium | reverse complement strand
GAGCCGCCGGACGAGAGGGCAAAGAAGTACTTCTTCGGCTCCTTGGCGATCGCCTCGATGGTGCTCTTGTAGTCGGTGCCCGGAACGTTGGGATTGACCAGCAGCACCAGCGGCGCCTCGCCGGCTTGCGCGATCGCCGTGAAGTCGGTGACCGGATCGTAGGGGCACGAGGCGACGACGCTCTTGCCCAGCACGAAAAGACTTGCGTTGAACAGCAGGGTGTAGCCGTCTGGATCGGCGCGGCGAACGGTATCGGAGCCGATCGTGCTCGAGGCGCCGCCGATATTGTGAATGACGATCTGCTGGCCGAGCTTCTCCGACAGTCGATCGGCGGTGATACGCCCCAGGCCGTCGGTGCCGCCGCCCGGCGGGTAGGGCACGATCATGCGAATCGGCTTGTCGGGATAGCCCTGCGCCAACGCCGGTGCTGCCAATATTGAGGCGCCTGCAGCGCTCAGAAGCGTACGTCTCTTCATCGTCGAACCTCTTCGATGGCTGCTTTCAGCATCCTGCTAAGGCTGCACCATCACATGTGACGCACAGTCTGTGCCAGTTCTGGTCTCACAGATTGTTCGCACGACCGTCCGCACCCGTATGTCAGTACAGGCCACTCCACTCGGCAACGACACGTCGAGGTGCTGTTTCAACATCGTTCTCCCACCCGGCGCGATCGGAAACAAAACCCCCTCACGGTACGCGGATTTGAGCTCGACCACTCGCCGGTTTCCGTCAGGCAGCGACAGTGCGAGGTCTACCTGCAGGTAGTCGATCGTCTGGTCGGAATTATTCTCGACCGTGAGACTGGGCACGCAATTGCCAAACACGACGGAGTCGGCGCCTCGTCGAACGGCAATTCCGTCGGCCGCCAAAACCACGGCCGGACACGACATGGCTACGCCGAACGACACGAGAAGACGACGCATGCTCGCCTCCTTGATCGAATTGCCTATTGCGCCTGCATCCTCTGCTCGCGGCGTACCGACAGCATCTGCAGGATGGCCGCTGCGGTTTCCTCGATGGAACGTCGCGTGACGTCGATGGTCGCCCACTTCCGCCGCGCATAGAGCCGGCGTGCGTCCTGGATCTCGCGCTGCACCTGCTCCATGTCGGTGTATTCAGTCTCGGTTTCCTGCTGCAGCAGGCGCAGACGGTTGACGCGAATCTGCACCAGTCGCTCGGGATCGGTGATCAAACCGACCACCAGCGGCCGCCTGGCCGCCTCGAGTTCGACCGGCGGCGGCACGGCCGGCACCAGCGGGACGTTGGCGGCACGTACGCCGCGATTGGCGAGGTAGACGCAGGTCGGGGTCTTCGACGTACGGGACGGACCGACCAGGATCACGTCGGCATCCTCGAGATCGTGCGTCGACTGGCCGTCGTCGTGCGCCAGAGTGTAGTGCATGGCGTCGATCCGGTCGAAATAGCCTTCGTCGAGCTGATGCTGGCGTCCGGGCCACTGCTCGCTCTTGGAATGGAAGTGCACTGCCAGCACGCTCATCACCTGGTCGAGCACGCCGACGCATGGCAGTTGCAGCTTGCGGCAATGATCGCGTACGCAATCGCGCAATTCCGGATCGACCAGCGTGTAGAGCACCGGCCCGCGGTTGCGCTCGACCTCGATCATGACCTTTTCCATCTGGCCCTTGGTTCTGACCAGCGACCAGACATGCTCCTGAACGAAGATACCTTCGTATTGCACCAGACACGCGCGGGCCACGCTCGACACGGTTTCGCCCGTGGAGTCCGACACCAGATGGACATGAAAATTGCGTCCGGCCATGCCGACAACTTACCCCACAGGCCAGACGGGAGAAACGCGGGATTGGCCAGGGCAAAGCGGGGACAGAAGCCAATTTGCAGACGACTCTCCCGATTCGGGACCCGACTCGCCTCCAAGTTCCCTGCCATCATCCATTCTGGATGATTCGGATCGAATCGTCTGCGAATCGGGAATCCGCGTATAAATCGCCGAAGACTCCCGGTCTTCCGATCCACAGTTGCCTGGGGACGATGTTCTAATCACGTCGATCCCCGCGTTCCGCAGACTCTACTACTGCTACTACCTATTATGATTGAGTAAGAGGAAAGCATGAGGGGAAAGACTTGAGCGGCGGGAAGTTCCTGAAGACCCTGGGAGGGACCCGCTTTCCGACGCCGCCGATATGGCTGATGCGTCAGGCCGGACGCTATCTACCCGAGTACCGTGCCGTCCGGGCGACGACCAGGTCGTTTCTCGACTTCTGCTACACTCCGGACAAGGCCGTCGAAGTGACGTTGCAGCCGATCCGCCGCTTCGGTCTGGATGCAGCCATCATCTTTTCCGACATTCTCGTCGTGCCTGACGCCCTTGGACAAAAGGTCTGGTTCGAGGAAGGTGAAGGACCACGGCTCGAAGCCCTCACCGATCCCGCCCAGTTCGGGCAGCTGTCGCGGGGGCGGCTGACGGATTTCTTGCAGCCGGTCTATCGGGCGATCAAGGCGACGCGGGCGACGCTTCCGGCCGAGACGGCGTTGCTCGGATTCGCCGGCGCGCCCTTCACGCTTGCCTGCTACATGATCGAAGGCGGCGGCAGCCGTGACTTCGCCAAGGTAAAGCTCTGGGCCTTCAAGCATCCCGATTCTTTCGGGCTGCTGATCGATCTGCTGGTCGACGCGGTGATCGATCATCTGACCAACCAGATCGAAGCCGGCGCCGATGCCGTCCAGCTTTTCGACTCATGGGCCGGCGTCCTTCCCGAGGAGCAGCTGTTCAGCTGGTCGCTCGAGCCGCTGGTCCGGATCGCCCATGGTGTGCGGGCGCGCCATCCCAAAGTGCCGATCATCGCTTTCCCTAGGGCAGTCGGCCCCGCGGCACTCATGTACCGGCGTCCCGATGCGTTCAGCGCACTCTCGCTCGACACCGGCATCGGCGCGCACTGGGCGTCTAAGGAACTGCAGCCTCACATCTGCGTGCAGGGCAATCTCGATCCGCTGATGCTGGTGGCCGGCGGCGCCGCGATGGAGCGGGAGGCGACCCGGATCTTGGACAAGCTCGGCCATGGCTCGTTCGTCTTCAATCTCGGCCATGGCGTGGTGCCTCAGACGCCGCCTGAACACGTGGCCCGACTGGTCGAGATCGTACGCAACTGGAAGCCGTCGGCTTCCTGAGATGGCTTCGTGAGACGTTCAACGTGAAAGTCGCGATCATCCTGTTCAATCTGGGCGGCCCGGATTCGCTGGAGGCAGTGAAGCCGTTCCTGCGCAACCTGTTCAGCGATCCGGCGATCATCAATCTCCCGGGTTGGCTGCGGCTGCCCCTGGCACGCTTCATTTCCAGCCGCCGCGCGAAGAAGGCGATGGGCATCTACGCCAAGATCGGCGGCAGCTCGCCCATTCTGGGCCAGACCGAGGCACAGGCTCGTGCGCTGGAAAAGGCACTGGGCCAAGGCAACACCGACGAATGGCGCGGTTATGTCTGCATGCGCTACTGGCATCCGATGACCGAACGGGTCGTCCAGTCGGTCAGGCGATACGCGCCGGACAGGATCGTGCTGCTGCCGCTCTATCCGCAATACTCCACGACCACGACGGGTTCCTCCTTCAAGGCCTGGAAGGAGGCGTCCTCCTTCACGGTGCCGTCGAGCGAGATCGAGAGCTATCCGACCGACCCGGGCTTCATCGCTGCGTCGGTCGAGCTGGTGAGGCAGGGGTTGGCCGAGGCCGGTGCGGGCAAGACGCGGGTGCTGTTCTCGGCGCACGGTCTGCCGGAAAAAATCGTCAAGGGGGGCGATCCCTATCAGCGCCACGTAGAGCAGACGGCCAAGGCGATCGTCGATGCGATTGGTAACCTCGACTCGACCGTCTGCTACCAGAGCCGCGTCGGTCCGCTGAAATGGATCGGCCCACCCACCGAGCAGGAAATCGAGCGTGCCGGTCGGGACGGGGCCAACGTCGTGCTCTATCCGCTGAGCTTCGTGTCGGAACACTCCGAGACGCTGGTTGAACTCGACATGGATTATCGCCAATTGGCCAGCGAGGCCGGCGTGGCCAAGTATGTGCGGGTGCCGACCGTCGGCACCCATCCGAAATTCATCGACGGCCTGGCGAGGCTGGTGCGCAATGCTCTATGAAATCCTGAAAGCGCTGCACATCGTTTCGGTGATCGCCTGGATGGCGGGGCTGCTCTATCTGCCGCGTCTGTTCGTCTATCACGCGGATGCGCCGAAAGGATCGCCCCAGAGCGAGACGTTCAAGATCATGGAGCGCCGCCTGCTGCGCGGCATCATGAACCCGGCGATGATCGCGGTCTGGGTCTTCGGCCTGGCGGTGGCCTGGCAGGGCGATTGGTGGCATGCCGGCTGGTGGCAGGTGAAGTTCGGCCTGGCGGTCGGCCTGACCGGCGTTCATCACCTCTATGCGCGCTGGCGCAAGGAGTTCGAGGCAGACCGAAACGCGCGGCCTGCCAACTATTATCGCTGGTGGAACGAGGTGCCGACCGTGTTCATGATCGCCATCGTTTTTCTGGCCGTGCTGAAGCCGTTTTGAAGAGAGCGCCATGAACGTCGAATTGAAGACCGCCGAGTGGAAGGACCAGATCTTCGATGTCTTCCAGGATCACGACATCAGGCAGGTCTTCCACGTGCCTGATGCCGGGCACAGTCGGTTGATTGAGCTCTGCCAGAAGTCGAACTCCATTCGCACGATCGCTCTGACCACCGAAGAAGAGGGTATTCCGCTTGCCGCCGGCGCCTGGCTCGGCGGACAACGTGCGGCGATGCTGATGCAGAGCTCGGGCGTCGGCAACACGGTCAACATGCTGGGCCTGACCAAGACCCTGCGCTTTCCGTTCCTGACCCTGATCACGATGCGCGGCGACTACGGCGAGTTCAATTCGTGGCAGTACCCGATGGGCCAGGGCACGCCCAAGGTGCTCGAGGCGATGGGCGTGCTGGTCTATTCGGTCGACAAGGCCGAAGAGGTGCGCGCGACGGTCGATGCCGCGGCGCGCACGGCCTTCAATGGCGGCCAGTCGGTTGCCGTCCTGCTGCGGCAGAAACTGCTCGGCATCAAGAATTTCGGGAAGAAGTAAGATGGCCGCTCCGACGCTCCAACGCCGCCCGCTGGTGAAGCAGATCCTGGCCGGCGCAGACGACGATCTGCTGGTGATTGCGGGCCTCGGCTCTCCCAACTGGGATATCACCGAAGCGGGCGACCGTCCGCTCAACATGCCGCTGTGGGGCGCCATGGGTGCGCCGGTCAGCATGGGACTGGGGCTGGCGATCGCACAGCCCAAGAAGCGCGTGCTGGTGATCACCGGCGACGCCGACATGATGATGAGTATCGGTTCGCTCGCGACTGTCGCTTCGCAGCAGCCGGACAATCTCGCTATCTGCGTGCTCGACAACGAGAAGTTCGGCGAGACCGGCAACCAGGCCTCGCACACCAGCCCGCGGAACAACGGCCCGACCGATTCGGGCGCCGGCACCGATATCAGCATCATCGCCAAAGGCTGCGGCATCGCCGACAGTGCACTGGTGCGCGAGGCGGGCGAGGTCGCCCAGCTCGTCAAGGACCTGCGTACCAGGAAGGGACCGGTGTTCCGGCTCGTGAAGGTGATGGTCGAGAAGCTCGAATTCGTGATGCCGCCGCAGGACGGCGCGCATCTCAAGGACCGGTTTCGCGCTGCGTTGCTCGGGAGAGCCTAGGATGGACTACGCGCCGTTTCCTCTGATCGATCTCTCGGGAAATCCGCGCGAACGGGGCCGGCAGCACGGCCAGGCAGCGCCCGACCGCATCAAGCGCGGCATCGCCATGTATGCCGAGTCGCTGCTCGGAAGCGGCGTCGACTGGAAGGAACTCGAACGGCGCGCCGAAAAGATGGTGCCGGTCGTCGAGAAGTTCGATCCGACCTATGTCGAGGAGATGCGCGGCATCGCCGAAGGATCGGGCCAGCCCTTTGCCGGCATCATGTTGATGAACGCGCGCACCGAAATGGTCTCGGCGGCGCGGCGCCAGCAGGCGAGCCAGCATTTCCCCGACGGATGTACCGCGGCGCTGGCATTGCCGCAGGCGAGCGCCGACGGCGTGCTGCTGCATGGCCAGAACTGGGACTGGCGGGCGGAGTGCGCCGAGACCGGCGTGGTGCTGCGCATCCGCCGCGATGACGGGCCGGACATCCTGACCTTCACCGAAGCGGGCGGACTCGCGCGCTCGGGCCTCAACTCGGCGGGCATCGGCCTGACGGCCAACGCGCTGGAGTGCGACCGGGACTACACTCGCGGGCCCGGCGTTCCGCTGCCCTTCATCCGGCGCAAGGTGCTGGAGGCCGAGCATCTGGCGCTCGCGGTGCGCACCGTCTTCCAGACCCATCGCCTGGGATCGAACCACATGGCGATCAGTCATGCAGGAGGCGAGGCGTTCGGCTTCGAATGCGCGCCCGACGAGACATTCTGGCTGTCGCCGGAGCGCGGGCTCTACGTGCACGCCAATCACTGGATCGCCGACTCGGCGCGCGCCAAGGTGAAGGACACCGGTCTTGCCGAGACGCCCGACTCGATCTACCGCGACAAGCGGGTGCGCGAGCATCTTCAGCCGAAGATCGGCAAGCTGACCCTCGATGATTTCCGGCAGGCCTTCTTCGACGACTACGCCACGCCCTATTCGGTGTGCCGCCCGCCGCGGCCGAACAACCGGGGCGCAATGGTGGCGACCTCGGCGATGGTCCTGATGCGGCCGGGCGAGGGCCGTCTCGAGGCCTGCCCGATGCCGGCGCTCAACAGGCGCTTCACGACCTATATGCTGACACCCGACCGCCTGGCTCAAAAGCAGGCATCACAGAAGCAGGCCGCCGAGTAGCGCTCAGCGCGGACAGTAGTTGGCGGCGAGGAAGGCCAGGAACTTCTCGTCGCGAGCGTCATGGGGCAGCGTTTGCGCCCGGGCCAGCGCCGCGCATTCGTAGGGCAGCCAGTCGCCCTTCTTGCCGAGCGGGTGATAGAGCAGGCCCTGCCGGTGCGAGCGGAAATAGCTGTAGTAAGCCAGCGTCAGCAGATACCAGTCGAAGGCCGGAACGACGACGTCGCGCACATACTCCGGGCCGGCCCCCCACTTGAAGTAGATGCGCTCGCCGGCCGGGCCGGCATATTGCGGCGGCCAGTCGACGTTGGGGCGTCCGACATCGACGTACTCGGCCGTCATGTGCCGGTCGACGAATCGACCGAACTGCACGAGGTCCCAGTTGTACGACACGAACGAGATCGCGAGGATCGCGGCATAGAAGATCAGGGGGCGCGTCGCCTCCTTCATCCAGGCAACCGGCGCCGTCAGCGCCAGCGCGGTGGCGACGACCAGGATGTAGCTGCCGGTATGGCGCGCATAGAGCCATGTCAGCAGGCCGGTGCCGGCGGCGGCGAACCAGACACCGAAGATCGCGATGACCGAGATCGCCGGTCCGGAAAACCGCCAGCGTCCGTTCAGCGCGTTCACGCCCGGCGCCAGCATCAGCAGCCAGAGCGCGGCCAGCATCGGGAACAGCACCAGGGTCGCCAGCATCCAGCGCGGGTCGACATAGTCGTACCGGATGCGGTCGACGGCGATCAGGATGGTGGGATTGGTTGCCGGCAGCCAGGTACTCTCGGCGAAGTAGGCGGCGATCAGCAGTACGGTCAGCGCCGCCGTGGCGATCGCAATCCGCCGCGGCAGCGGGCGGCCGAGCAGTGCCAGCCCACCGAGGGCGATCAGAAAGACCAGGCTCATCAGACCGGTGGTGGGATGCGACAGCGCCATGCCGGCGCCCAGTACGACCGTGGCGATCGCGACGATGCGATCGGACCGCTCGGGATTGGCGACGACCGCCATCCACATCATCCAGAAGGCGGCGCCGATCACCAGCTCGGTCAGGAAGTAGACCAGCGCCAGGGCCATCGCGAGGAAGAGTCGCGAGAACAGCCGATTGGGTTCGAGGACACGCAGAACCGCCCAAAGCAGCAGCGGCCCGGTGAAGTACAGGCAGTGCCCGAGCGCGATGAAGGCCCCGGACGACAGGTCGAGCGCGCGCCGCAGGCCCCAGATCGGGCCGAACATCATCAGGGTCGAGACGGCGCGGCTGGCGTTCTGGCTGAAATAGATGTCCCA
>CAWUOG010000117.1:0-8121 GCA_963923875.1 uncultured Alphaproteobacteria bacterium | reverse complement strand
GCCGTCAAGTCTCCGCGCGCCGCATTAATTGCCGTTTCAGCCTGTGGGAAATTGGAATGAGCCGGCAAAAAAGCCTCTTGGGCCAATCACATAGGTCGTCTGGCGCGGCCTCGTTGGCCCGTGGTTTCGCTGTGGATTCGCGTTGCCGCAAGCTTCGAGTGTCAGCGCGGCACCACAACTTTTTGCATCGAAAGGGACTGGGACGGTCGATCGCAGGCGAATCTATTGCCGTTCGACGCCCCCGCCACTCTTCTCTATACAGCGGGCCGGTGGCTGATGGATCTCTTCCCTTGTTGCAGCTGATGCGCCGCGCTTTCAACCGGTCGACCGCGCGATGACCTACATTCTCGGACTTAACGCCTACCACGCCGACGCGGCCGCGTGCCTGGTCAAGGACGGTGAACTGGTCGCCGCGGTCGAAGAGGAACGCTTCCGGCGTGTCAAACACTGGGGCGGCTTTCCCAGCGAATCGATCCGTTACTGCCTGAAGGAAGCGGGCATCTCGCTCGGCGACGTCGACCATGTCGCCGTCAACACCGACAACCGGGCCAACCGCTGGCGCAAACTCGCCTTCGTGGTGACTTCGGGCGTGAGCCCGGGCTACGTGCTGAACCGCATCCGCGCCCGCGGCGAGCGGACCGACATCGCCGGCAATCTCAGGAACGCCCTGCCCGAGCAGGAATTCCGGGGCACCGTCCATGCAGTCGAGCACCATGTCTGCCATCTGGCATCGGCGTTTCTGGTGTCGCCGTACGACAAGGCGGTCGCGGTATCGGTCGACGGCTTCGGCGATTTCTCCTCGGCGGCCTGGGGGCTGGGCGAGGGCGGCACCCTGACGGTCGATGGCCGGGTCTACTTTCCGCATTCGCTCGGCGTCTTTTATGAGGCGATGACGCAGTTCATCGGCTTTCCCCACTACGGCGACGAATACAAGGTGATGGGGCTCGCGCCTTATGGCGAGCCTCGCTTCGTCGAGCAGATGAAGCAGGTGCTGAAGCTGAACAGCGACGGCACCTTCGCGCTGGATCTGCGCTACTTCCGTCATGCCAGTGGGGAAGGCGCGAACTATCAGGTGAAGGACGGCATCCCTTCTGGCGGGCGGCTGTGGAGCGATGCCCTCGCAGGTCTTCTCGGTCCGGCGCGCGAGTCCAATGCGCCGCTCGAGGACAAGCATCGCGACATCGCCCGCTCGGCACAGGCGACTTACGAGAACGCCTTCTTCAATCTTCTGAATGCACTGCATGCACGCTACGGCAGCGACGCGGTCGTGATTGCAGGCGGCTGCGCCTACAATTCGGTCGCCAACGGCAAGATCTTCGAGCGCTCGCCGTTCAAACATGTCTACGTTCAGTCGGCGGGTGGCGATGCCGGCGGTTCGATCGGCGCGGCCTTCGCCACCTGGCACAAGCTCGGCGGAAATTCGGCGAAGCGTCACTTCGTGATGGACCATGCCTATTGGGGGCCGTCGGCCACGGCCGCCGAGATCGCAGGGGCGGTCGGCGCGCGGCGGGCGGATTTCGACGCTGCGGGCTGCACCATCGAGATCGTCGCCGATGAAGGCGAGTTGTGTGCGCGTACTGCGCAGGCGATCTCCGAAGGCAAGGTGATCGGCTGGTTCCAGGGCCGGCTGGAGTGGGGACCGCGGGCGCTCGGCAATCGCTCGATCCTGGGCGATCCGCGCCGCGCCGACATGAAGGACATCCTCAATCTCAAGATCAAGCGGCGCGAGTCGTTCCGGCCCTTCGCGCCGTCGATCCTGCGCGAGGCGGTGAAGGACTGGTTCGAGACCGATGACGACGTGCCCTTCATGATGCAGGTCTTCAAGATCCGCGCCGAGAAGCGTCCGCAGATCCCGGCAGTGACCCATGTCGACGGCTCAGGGCGGCTGCAGACCGTGACCCGGTCGGCCAATCCGCGCTACGCCCGCCTGATCGGCGCCTTCGGAGACCTCACCGGCGTGCCGATCGTGCTGAACACCAGCTTCAACGAGAATGAGCCGGTGGTGTGCCGCCCGGAGGAGGCGATCGACTGTTTCCTGCGCACCAAGATGGACGTTCTCGTGCTGGGTGATACCCTCATCCGTCGATGATCCGACTCACCGTCAACGGGCAGGCCCGCGAGGTCGATGCGCCGGGCGACAAGCCGCTGCTTTGGGTTCTGCGCGAGGACCTGAACATTGTCGGCCCGAAATTCGGCTGCGGCGTCGCCGCCTGCGGCGCATGCACCGTTCATGTCGACGGCGAGGCGAAGCGTTCGTGCTCGGTGCCGCTGTCGGAGCTTGCCGGCAAGTCGGTCGTCACGATCGAGGGGCTGGGCGACGGCCAGAGCGGCGGCAGGCTTCACGCCGTACAGCGCGCCTGGATCGAGCAGCAAGTCCCGCAGTGTGGCTACTGCCAGCCCGGTTTTATCATGGCCGCAGCCGCGCTCCTGGCGCGTAATCCCAGGCCGACCGACCCCGAGATCGATGAGGCGCTGACGAACATCTGCCGCTGCGGGACCTACGGCCCGCTGCGCCGCGCCGTGCATCGTGCGGCAGCGATCATGGGCGGTGCCCAGTGAGGGCGTCGTCGTGAAGTGGACGCGCCGCAAGACGATCATCGGCGGTATCCTCGGCGCGGGCTTCGTCGGTGTCGGCTGGTGGTTCGCGCACGAGCGCGATCGGCTGGGCAGCCGCACGCTGTTCAATGTCGGCAAGGATCAGGCGGGGCTTAACGGCTGGGTCAAGATCGGGCGCGACAACTCGGTGACCGTCGCCGTGCCGCGCGCCGAGATGGGGCAAGGCATCTACACCGCGCTCGCCATGCTCGTCGCCGAAGAGATGGACGCGCGGTGGGACCAGATGAAGGTCGAGGACCCGCCGCTCAGTCCGGTCTATCGCAACGTCGATATTCTGGTCGATGGGCTGCCGTTTTCGCCGGAACAGACCGGTACCTTCGTCGATGTCGCGCGCTGGGCGGTTGGCAAGGTGGGGGGCGTGCTTGGCGTCGCGGCGACCGGCGGGTCGAGTTCCACCCGCGACGGCTGGCACCCGATGCGGGTCGCCGGTGCGGTGGCACGCGAGCTGCTGCTGCGTGCGGCCAGTCGCAAGTCGGGCGTTGCCGCGAGTGAGCTCATCGTCGTCGACGGTGAGGTCCGCAAGCGCACCGGCGACAAGGTCGCGACCTTCGGAGAACTGGTCGATGCGATCGGCGACTTGCAGCCGGTGATGCCACCGCCGCCACTCAAGAAGCCGGCGGACTTCAAGCTGATCGGCAAGCCGATGCCACGCCTCGACGTGCCGGCGAAGGTGACCGGCGCCGCCACGTTCGGCATCGACGTGCGTCTGCCCGGCATGCTGTTCGCCGCGGTTCGCCATCCTCCGACGATCGGTGGCTCGCTCAAGGGCTTCACGGTCAAGGGCGGTCTGCCCAAGGGCGTCGAGAAGGTTGTCGCCATCCCGGGCGGCATTGCGGCCATCGGCAGGAGCTGGTGGCAGGCGAACACGTTTCTCGATTCTGGCGTCGACATCGCCTGGGAAGCCGGTCCTTACGCCAAGCTCGACAGTGCGACGTTGTGGAAGCAGTACGAACAATCGCTGGAGAAGGGCGACGCTGCGGTGGTGCGCACGCTCGGCACCGAGGGTCAGTCCGGACAGGTCCGGACAATCGAGGCGACCTACAAGGCACCCTATCTCGCGCACGCCACGATGGAGCCGATGAACTGCACGGCGCGCGTGGCCGACGGCAAGGTCGAGCTCTGGATGCCCGATCAATCACCGACCCTGATGCGCCTGGCGGCGGCCAAGGCCGCCGACGTGTCCCAGGCCGACGTCACGGTGCATACGACGTTTCTCGGCGGTGGCTTCGGCCGCCGGGCAGAAGCAGACCTGGTGCGCGAGGCGGTGGCCTGTGCGCTCGCCATGCCCGGCCGTCCCGTGCAGGTGCTGTGGTCGCGCGAGGAGGACATCCGCAACGATCCCTACCGGCCGATGGCGCTGGCGCGGTGGCGCGCGGAGCTGGGGCAGGCAGGGGCCCAGCCTTCGCTGGTGAGCGTCCGCAAGCGCCAGGTGGCGCAGTCGCCGGCCGATCAGTTTCCCAGCCGCAACATCGGCCTGCCGCCCCAAGGCAAACCGGAAGGAAATGCCGTCGAGAATCCACCCTACGCGTTTCCCTTCTACAAGCTCGAGTCGATCGTCGCCGACGGGCCCGTGCCGGTCGGCTTCTGGCGTTCGGTCGGCCATTCACACACCGCCTTCTTCGACGAGAGCTTTGTCGACGAGATCGCGCTGGCGCTGAGCAAGGACCCGCTCGCCTTTCGCCGCGAACTGCTGGCCGGCAAGCCGCGGCACCTCAAGGTTCTGGAAACGGCGGCGAAGGAAGCGAACTGGGACTCGCCGCTGCCCGCAGGCTCGGGCCGCGGCATCGCTCTTCGGGCCTCGTTCGGCTCGATCGTGGCGCAGGTCGCCGAGGTTTCGACCGGCTCCGACGGCAGCTTGAGGGTGGGGAAGGTCACCTGTGCGATCGATTGCGGCCCGGTGGTCAATCCCGCGACTGTGCGCGCCCAGATGGAGAGCGGTATCATCTACGGCCTGTCCGCCGCGCTTTATGGCGAGATCACCCTGGCCGACGGCGCGGTCGAGCAGGCGAACTTCACCGATTACAATGTCGTGCGCCTGGCCGACGCGCCGGCGATGAGCGTCCACATCGTCGACAGCGGCGCCTCGTTCATCGGCGGCGTCGGCGAGCCCGGCACGCCGCCGATCGCGCCCGCCGTCGCCAATGCGATCTTCGCCGCGACCGGCAAGCGCCTGCGTGAGCTGCCGCTGAAACTTGGGAAGGGAGCCTGATCGTGCGCGTGCTTGTCGCCGGCGGCGCGGGATATATCGGCTCGCATACCTGCAAGACGTTGGCCGAGGCGGGCCATGTGCCGGTGGTCTACGACAACCTGCACACCGGGCATCGCTGGGCGGTGAAATGGGGCGCCTTCGAGCAGGGCGACCTCAACGACGGTGTCCGGCTCGGTGACGTGATGCGCAAGCATCGGCCCGAAGCAGTGATCAACTTCGCCGCGCTCGCCTACGTGGGCGAGTCCACCAGAGAACCGACGCGCTACTATCGCGCCAATGTCGCGGGCATGGTGAGTCTGCTCGAGGCGATGCGCGCGCACGATGTCGGTTCGATCGTGTTCTCCAGCAGTTGCGCCACCTACGGCGTGCCGCAGCGCCTGCCGATCGTCGAGGACATGCCGCAGAGTCCGATCAATCCCTACGGCCAGACCAAGCTGATGGGCGAGCGGATCCTGCGCGACGCCTGCTCCTTCGAAGGGCTGGGCGCCGTGGCGCTGCGCTACTTCAATGCCGCCGGCGCCGATCCCGCGGGCGAACTGGGCGAGGAGCACGATCCCGAGCCGCATCTCATTCCCCTGGTGCTGCAGACTGCGGCCGGCCGGCGGCCGAGCATCTCGATCTTCGGTACCGACTATCCGACCGCGGACGGCACCTGCATTCGCGACTATGTCCATGTGACCGACCTCGCCGCCGCACATGTCGCGGCCCTGGGGGCCTGTCGGCCCGGGACTTTCGCCGCCTACAATCTCGGCACGGGCACCGGAGCCAGCATCGACGAGGTCATCGGCCGGGCCCGCCAGATCACCCGCAAGACGATCGTGTCGAAGGCCGAGGCGCGCCGCGCCGGCGATCCGCCGGTGCTGGTCGCTGACCCGACCCTGGCCCGAACGGCTTTGAACTGGACGCCGCGGCATTCGAGCCTCGACAACATCCTCTCGACCGCCTGGGCTTGGATGACCGAGCACCGCACCAAGGTCGTGAAGTAGGCGGCATGGACCTCCGAGCCGACATCACGCCGCTGCTGATCACGTTCAATGAGGTCGCCAATATCGAGCGCACGTTGGCGAAGCTCGGCTGGGCCCGCCGAATCGTCGTGATCGACAGCGGCAGCACCGACGGGACCCTAGAGATACTGTCTAAGGACGCGCGCATCGAAACCATCCATCGGCCTTTCGACAGCTTCGCCGAGCAGTGCAACTTCGGCCTGAGCCATATCGGCAGCGGTTGGGTGCTGTCGATGGATGCCGACTACGAACTGAGCGACGATCTCGTCGCCGAGCTCGGTCGCCTCAGCCCGGCGGATTCCCAGGCGGGATATCGCGCGCGCTTCGTCTACTGCATCCAGGGCCGCAAGCTGCGCGGAACGCTCTATCCGCCAAGGGTCGTGCTTTACCGCGCGGGGGCGGGACGCTACGAAAACGAGGGCCATGGCCATCGCGTCCGCATCGAGGGGGCCGTCAGCGATCTGGCCGGCGCGATCCTGCATGACGACCGCAAGCCTTTGGCGCGCTGGCTGAATTCGCAGCTCAAATACGCCTCCCGCGAAGCCGAACATCTGTTGACCGCGCCGCGTACCAGCCTGTCGCGCATCGACCGCCTGCGGCTGATGGGCTGGCCCGCGCCGCCGCTGGTTCTCCTCTATGTGCTGTTCGCCAAGCGGGCGGTGCTCGACGGTCCCGCCGGGTGGTTCTATGCGTTTCAGCGCCTGCTGGCCGAGGTGCTGCTCGCCCTCGAACTGCTGGATCGTCGACTGTCGCGCTGAATCTGGTGTCGCGCTGAAGGTTGGTGCCGGCTGAGGGATTTGAACCCCCGACCTTCGGTTTACAAAACCGCTGCACTACCACTGTGCTAAGCCGGCTCGGCCGATCTTCTAGCAAGAATCGGCGTCAAAGTCGTCTGCGGGCCCACTCGTAGGCGGCGACCGCGGCGGCGTTGGAGACGTTGAGCGCCGCGAGGGCGGCGTTGGTCGGGATCGTGACCAGACGATCGCACTTCTCGGCCGTCAGACGCCGCAGGCCTTCGCCCTCGGCGCCCAGCACGATGCAGACCCGCCCGGCGAGATCGAGCGAGCCGATCGGTGCGTCGCCGCGCTCGTCCAGGCCGTAGAGCCAGAAGCCCGCTTCTTTCAGTTGCTCCATGGTGCGGGCGAGGTTGACCGCACGCATCAGCGGGACGATCTCGAGCGCGCCGGACGCCGATTTGGCGAGCACGCCCGTGTCGGCCGGGGCGTGGCGATCGGTGACGATCACCGCCGCGGCGCCGAATGCCGCGGCTGAGCGCAGGATGGCGCCGACATTGTGCGGATCGGTGACCTGGTCGAGCGCCAGCACAAGGGCGTGTTCGCCGCAGCGCGCCAGCACGTCTTCGAGGCCCGGCTCTTCGAGCGGTGCCACCAGGGCGGCAATTCCCTGATGGACGGCGCCGGCAGGCAGGCGATGGGCCATTTCCTCGCGCGACAGGATCTGGGCGCGGCTCCCCAACTCTTTGGCGTGGCGGTCGGCGACCTCCTTGGTGGCCAGGATGCGCTCGATTCGCCGCTCGGGATTGGCGAGGGCAGCCAGCACCGGATGGCGGCCGTACAGCCATACCGATTGATGGCCGCCCCGTTGCGCCTTGGGCGGGCCGGAACGCTGCGAATGACCCGCTGGGCGGGGAGGGCGATGGGAGCGGGCCGACATGGCGGCGTGTATAAGGGATTTGGGCCTTGACGTAACTCATTGGATTTGCGAGCAACGCCCGCCCGTTCAGGCGGGCCGAACAGGCTATACTCGCGCTGCAGCCGCAGGTTCGGAGGGGTGGCCGAGCGGTCAATGGCAGCAGACTGTAAATCTGCCGACTTCGCGTCTACGAAGGTTCGAATCCTTCCCCCTCCACCAACGGACTTCAGCGTAAGTCTTGGCCCTGTTCGGAAGTTTGCGGGTGTAGCTCAATGGTAGAGCTCCAGCCTTCCAAGCTGGCTATGCGGGTTCGATTCCCGTCACCCGCTCCAGTTTGGCAGGTCGCGTAGGCAGGTCTGAGTAGGTCGCAAAGAATAGGGATCGTGACACCATGACGAAGGCGAAGTTTGAGCGGAACAAGCCGCACTGCAACATCGGGACGATCGGTCACGTCGATCACGGTAAGACGTCGCTGACGGCGGCGATCACGAAGACGCTGGCGAAGACGGGTGGTGCGACGTACACGGCGTACGACCAGATCGACAAGGCCCCCGAGGAGCGCGAGCGCGGTATCACGATCTCGACGGCGCACGTTGAGTACGAGACGGCGAACCGGCACTACGCGCACGTCGACTGCCC
>CAWUOG010000116.1:0-8135 GCA_963923875.1 uncultured Alphaproteobacteria bacterium | reverse complement strand
GCCGCCAGGGTCAGCATGCGATCGCCCGACGATTTCATCATGGCGTTCCAGACGGCGTGGGCGATCGCCGACAGAAGCACGAGGCCGTAAAGAATCGCCGCAGACATCGGCCCCGATTGGCGGGCCGACAGCTGCGGCGGTCAACATCGTTTCAGGAGCGGGTTCGCTTCGCAGATCGATGCCGCGAAGCGAGCCGCCCGGTGAAACACGAGATCAGGCGGCCTGTGCCAGTCCTTCCTGCTCGAGCGTGCGCTTGACGGCAGGGCGTGCCTTCATGCGCTCGTAGAATGCGGCGACGTTCTTGGGCAACGGCATCTTCATGCGCGCGGCCGCCCAGAACACGACGTAGAAGAGCGCGGCGTCGGCGATCGAGAGTTGCTTGCCGCCGATGTAGTCCTTGCCCTCAAGCGCCTTATCCATGATGGCGAGGCCGCCCTCCATGATCTCCTTGCCGCGCGCTTTGACCTTGTCATGGTCGGCTTCGGTCGGCGCGTAGTTGGCCGGGCGGAACATGCGGGAAAAGCCCTGCATGTGCATGGTCGAAACGACGTAGTCCATCGCCTCGAAGACACGCGCCTCGGCGTCGGGATCGCTCGGCAGCAGGCCCTTCTCGGGGTTCTTGCGCGCAAGCCAGGTGGCGATCGCAGGGAACTCGGTCAGCACCGAGTTGTCGTCTTTCTGCAAGGTCGGGACCTTGGACTTCGGGTTGAGCTTCACGAAGGCCGGGCCGTACTGCTCGCGGTTGGCGCCGTCGATCTTCTGCAGGTCGTAGGGCTTGCCGATTTCCTCGAGCAGCACATGGATGCCGATCGAGCAGGCGCCGGGCATGTAATAGAGCTTCATGGGAGACTCCCTTTTGAGTGGTAGGGTGGACGGCGAACGCTAGCACCGGGCTGCTAAGGGGGGAACGATTCAATGCCATCACCGAGTTTGAGGTCTCTCATTGGCACTGCAGGCCCGAAGATTGGAACTTTCCTGTTCGAGTTCGCGACGCCCGGCATAGGCCAGATCCTGAAGGCGGCCGGTGCAGACTATCTCGTGCTCGACATGGAGCACACCGGCTTCGGCTTTGACCGCGTGCGCGAGGTCGTTCGTTACTGCCAGGCGGCAGGGCTGCCTTTGATCGTGCGCGTGCCATCACAACATCGTCATCACATCTCGCGCGCGCTCGATGCCGGCGCCGACGGGATCATGGTGCCGATCGTGTCATCGGTGGCGCAGGCCAGAGCGGTGCTCGATGCCGCGAAGTACTGGCCGGACGGAACGCGCGGCGTGGCACTGGGCCTCGCCCACGAGCGCTATGCCATGCGCAGCGACCCGCTGCTCGACCGCTTCGCCGAGCAAAACAAGCGCACCGTCATCATCCTGCAGGTCGAGGACCCGCGGGGCGCCGAGGCTGCCGACGAAATCGCGGCTCTTCCGGGCGTCGACGCGCTGTGGCTCGGGCACAACGATCTCTCGGTGGCGATGGACAAGCCCGGCGCCTTTACCGATCCGGTGTTTCTCGCCCACGAGAAGGCCACGATTGCGGCGGCGAAGAAGCATGGCAAGTCGGCTGGCCGCCTCGGCGTCGATGCAAGGCAATGCGCGGCGTTCGTGAAGCTCGGCTACGACTTCGTGGCCATTGCAGGCGACGTCTGGCTGCTTCAGCAGGCCTTCGCCGCTGGCGTCGAGACCATCAAGCGCGGATGATTGCCGGCAGCGAACGGATTCCGCGAATGAAATTCGAGTAGAGCCGCACTGGCGGGCCCGCGATCTCGATCCGGAGATCGCGCGCCAGGACTTCTTCCCAGAGAATACGAAGCTGCATCTCCGCCAGCCGGTCCCCGACGCAGCGATGGATGCCGGCGCCGAACGAAAGATGATGGCGAACCTTGGGTCGCTCGACATCGAAGCGCTCGGCGTCGGCAATGGCTTCGTCGTCGCGGTTGCCCGAGACGTACCACATCACGACCTTCGATCCCTTCGGGATCGCCTTGCCGCCGAGTTCGGCGTCGCGCGTCGTGGTGCGGCGCATGTGAATGACCGGCGTGTGATAGCGGATGATCTCCGACACCAGGTTCGGGATCAGGCCGCGATTCGCCCGCACCTTGTCGTACTGGTCAGGATTGTCGAGCAGGGCCATCAGGCCGCCCGACATCGAATTGCGTGTGGTGTCGTTGCCTCCCACGATCAGCAGGGCGAAATTGCCGATGAACTCGTTGAGCGGCATCGCCCGTGTCGCCTCGGCATGGGCCATCATCGAGATCAGGTCGAATTTCGGTGGCTGCGTGGCACGCTCCTTCCACAGCTCCGCCATGGTGGTGGCCATCGTCTTGAGCTCGGCCATGCGCTCGGCGTTGCTCTTCACCACGGCGTCCTCGGCCTCGATGTTGCAGATCGCGACGTCCGACCAGTGGCTGAGCTTGCGTCGGTCGGCTTGCGGGAAGTCGAACAGCGTCGCCAGCATCATGGCGGTGAGTTCGGTCGATACCCGGTCGGCCCAGTCGAAGACTTCTCCACGCGGCAGCCCGTCGAGAACCGCAGCCGTGCGCTCGCGGATCAGGCCTTCCATGTTGGTCAGATTGGAGGGTGCCACTATCGGCGCCACCGTCCTGCGCTGGGCGGTGTGGCGCGGCGGGTCCATGCGAATGAAGTTGGGCAGCTCCTCGCCCTGTGGCTGGTCCGTGATCTGGATGCCCCCCAGCGCCGAGGCCGACGAAAAGGTCCCGTGATCGAGTTCCACCTTCATGATGTCGGCGTAGCGCGTCACCGACCAATAGGGCCCGTAGGGGCTGTCGGGATGGAAGTGGACGGGATCCTCATGCCGCAGCCGGGCAAAATGCGGTCGCCATGAATCCTCGCGATAGAGGCGGGGATCACCGAGATCGACGTCGAGAATGGGCAAATCCGGCATGTTTCAAGGCCGCCTGCGGAGACCACGCAAGTCAAGCGCTTTCATTGCGAGGTCCCTCCTTTTGGCGCGTTGACAGGCCTTCGGCGGGGGCGCAAATCCCTGCCCCGCCGCCGCATTCCGGCGGCTTTGACATCATGGCTTCTGCCGACTCCACTCCCTCCCCGCATTCGCCCGGTCAAACCGCTCCCTCGACCGCAACCGGCACTGATGGTCCGACGCCCGCCAAGGCCGCGGCGGCGGCACTGGTGCTGGGTGCGCTCGGCGTCGTGTTCGGCGACATCGGCACCAGCCCGCTCTACACGCTGCGCGAGACCTTTACTCACGGTTCGGGAATCACCCCGACGCCGCGCCACGTGCTCGGTGTCCTCTCGGTGTTGTTCTGGGCGGTCACCAGCACGGTGACCATCAAGTACGTGACTCTAATCATGCGCGCCGACAACAAGGGCGAAGGCGGCGTACTGGCGCTGGCGACGCTCGCCACGCAAGGGCTGAATGGCGGTAGCCAGCGGGTACGGAACGCCATCGTGCTGTTCGCGGTGATCGGGCTAGCGCTGTTCTACGGCGACGCCGTGATCACCCCGGCGATGACGGTGATGAGCGCTATCGAAGGCCTCGATGCCGTGGCGCCCGAATTGACGCACTATGTCGTGCCGATGTCCCTGACCGTCCTTGTCGGACTGTTCCTCCTGCAGGCCCGTGGTACCGAACGGGTCGGCAAGCTGTTCGGCCCGGTGATGCTGGTGTGGTTTTTCGTGCTGGGTGTGCTCGGTGCCTGGCAGATCGCCAAGCATCCGTCGGTGCTGATGGCGCTCAATCCGATCTATGGCATCCATCTAATCGCCGACCGCGGCTGGCCGATCTTCTTCGCCTTCGGGTCGATCGTGCTGGCGGTGACCGGCGCAGAGGCGCTCTACGCCGACATGGGTCACTTCGGGCGCAAGCCGATCCGCATCGCCTGGCTCGGCATCGTGCTGCCGGGCCTGATGCTCAACTACTTCGGTCAAGGTGCGCTGATCATCGAGGACCCGACGGTCGTCAAACAGGTCTTTTTCGAGATGGTGCCGCAAGAGCTGACCTTGGCACTGGTGGCACTGTCGACCTTGGCGGCAGTCATCGCTTCTCAGGCCGTGATCTCGGGCGTGTTCTCGCTCACTCGCCAGGCCATCCAACTCGGCTATCTGCCGCGCATGGAAATCAAGCACACCTCGGAAACCGAGATCGGGCAGATTTACATTCCCCGGGTCAACTGGATCCTGATGATCGCCATCGTGGCGCTGGTCGTAGGTTTCGGTTCGTCCGACCGGCTGGCCGGTGCCTATGGCCTGGCGGTCACGGGCGCCATGCTGGTTGACGCCGCCCTCGCAACGGCGGTCGCCATTCTGGTATGGCGCTGGCCGTGGGCGCTCGCCGTCGCCGTATTCGGTGCGCTGGCGGTACCTGACCTGTCGTTCTTCATCGCCAACGCCCTCAAGATTCCCGAGGGCGGCTGGCTGCCGCTGATCGTGGCGGCCTTCGTATTCTTCACCATCACCACCTGGCGGCGCGGCCGCGCGATCGTCAGCAAGGAAATGTCCGAGGGGGCTCTGCCGCTGGTCGATTTCCTGGCCCGCATGGAGCGTGCGCCCAACCGTGTCGCCGGCACCGCGGTATTCCTGACCGCCGATGCCTCGTCGACGCCGGCCGCCTTCCTGCACAACCTCAAGCACAACAAGATCCTGCACGAGCGCATCATCGTCCTGCAGGTCGACACGCGCGACGTGCCGAGGGTGCCGGAGGCGCAGCGCGTGGATGTCGAGCGGCTCGGCAAAGGCTTCTATTCGGTCGTGGCGCACTACGGCTTCATGGAACAGCCCGATGTGCCGGCAGCATTGCGCGCCTGCCGGCCGCACGGCATCGCGTACGACGAGATGGAAACCAGCTTCTTCCTCGGCCGCGAGACCCTGGTCCCGGCCCAGCGTTCCCGGTTGACCGCGGGCTGGCGGCGCGACTTCTTCATCTCGCTATCGCACACGGCATCGGCAACCAAGACATTCTTCCGCATTCCGCCGAACCGGGCGATCGAGCTCGGCAACCAAATACAGATCTGACGGCATGTCCCGGCCGACCCTGGTGCTGCTGCCCGGCCTGCTAAACACACGCCGCCTGTTCGAGCACCAGATCGCCGCCCTGTCGGACATTTGCGACATCATCGTTCCCGAACTTCACCACTACGACACGCTCGGTGCCATGGCCGAAGCGGCTCTCGAGGCCGCGCCGCCGCGCTTTGCCCTGGCAGGCTTTTCGATGGGTGGATACGTTGCCTTCGAAATCCTGCGGCGTGCCGCCCACCGCGTCGAACGGCTCGCCCTGATCGACACCCAGGCTACTCCCGACCGCCCCGAGGCGATGGCCCGCCGACGCGGCTTCATCGAACAGACCAAAATCGGCCGCTTCCACGGAGTGCAGCCCGCCCTGCTGCCCCAGATCGTGCATCGCGCCCGACTGAACGATCCCGCCGTCGTGCAGCCCATCCTGGACATGGCGCTGGAGGTCGGTGCCGAAGGTTTCGTGCGCGAGCAGACCGCAATTCTCGGCCGTCCCGACAGCCGGCATCTTCTGGTCGACATCGAGGTGCCAACGGTCGTGATGGTGGGCCGTCAGGACCAGACCACGCCCCTGCCGCGCTCGCAGGAAATGGCGGCCGACATCGCCAATGCCCGCCTTGTCGTGTTCGAGGAATGCGGGCACATGGCGCCCCTGGAGAAACCGGCCGAGGTTTCGGCCGAGCTGAGGAGATGGCTCGCCCAATGAATACGATCTACGCCCGCGAGGACCATCTCAGCGCCGACGAGTACATCGACGTGGTCGCCAAGTCCGGTCTCAACCGCCCGATCCAGGACCGCGGCCGCGTCGAGCGCATGCTGGCCCATGCCAATCTGATCGTGACAGCCCGCCAGGATGGCCGGCTGGTCGGCTTCGCGCGCTCACTGACCGACTTCTGCTTCTGCTGCTACCTGTCCGACCTTGCTGTCGACAGGGCCTGCCAGGGCCAGGGCATCGGCAAGCGGCTGATCGAGGAGACCCGCAAGCACGCAGGCGGTGAACTGACCACGACGTTGTTGCTGTCGGCACCGACGGCAATGACCTTCTATCAGGGCATCAAGATGCCGGCGGCGGACAACTGCTTCCTCTATCGTCGCAGCCGCTGAATGCTTGATCTGGATCAATGTCGGGGCTGCCCCGGCTGACATCCTCCCCTTCTGTTCGAGAGGGGAATGCGCCATGCCGCAGAGCCACGGTGTCGTCTGGATGGATTCCAAGGAAGCTCACATCTTCCGCTTCGGCGCAGAGGACGTGAAGATGGAGCGTGTGAAGGCGCACAATCCTTTCCGCAAGGTCCACCACAAGGCAGGCGCGATCGGGGCCGGACGGGCTGCTGCCGATCTCTCCTACTTCGATCATATTGCCGACGCTCTGCGCGGCACGCGCGAGTGGCTGCTTACTGGTCCGGCGCAGGCCAAGAATGACTTCATCCGCCATATCGAAGCGCATATGCCGCAGCTCAAGGCCAAGCTTGTCGGTGTCGAGGCGATGGATCATCCGACCGACGCCGAGCTGGTTGCACACGCACGCAGCTACTTCAAGGCGGTCGACAAGATGCAGTCCAATTCTCCGGCACCACCGGGTCACGGCGCTTCCGCCTGATCCCGCACGCCGGGGCCGTCAGCTGCCGGCGACGTCCCCAACGACCCGCACCCGTACCCGAACCGAATTGCCGGGCAGATAGGCCAAAGGCATGTCCTCGCTCTCGATGGTGCTGAGTGTCTTGCGCTCGGCGCCAGCCGCAACGGCACGATCGTTGGCAATGCCCTGGGCCGCCGCAAGTGCCTCGTTGCGGGTCATATCCTTGAAGATTTGATCGCATTCACCCGAGACCTGGGCGATCGCAGCCCCCACGGCGTTGGCGCAATCGCCATGCTGGACATGGATCACCTTGGAAACGCCGGGTAGCTTCTCGGGGATCAGGAAGGCGCCGCCGCCGACGGCGATCAGCGGCACATCGCCTGCTTCGGTCTTCATGCGGTCGATCGCCTCTTCGGAGAGGCGCGCCGCCTCGGCAAATACCTTCTTGCAGGTTGCGGCGTCGAGATGCGCGACCTTGGCCCTGTCGCCGAGCGTCAGCACGCCGGCGGCGATCGCCACGTCCGTGGTGGTGAGCTGCTTGCCACCGAAGGCGATCCCATCTCGCAACAGGCGATAGCCGACCGAGATCGGGCCAACCTTCAACGGATCGAGCTGGACATGGCTGCCGCCGCCGAGACCTATCGACAGCAGATCGGGCATACGGAACAGCGTGCGCACGCCACCGACCTTCACCACCGAATTGGCCTCGCGCGGAAAACCGTTCTTGAGCTGGCCGACGTCCGTGGTCGTACCGCCGACATCGATCACCATGGCGTCCGACAGGCCCGACAGATAGGCCGCGCCACGCATCGAATTCGTAGCGCCTGAAGCGAACGAATAGACCGGCAGTCGTCGCGCCTGGCTTGCTTCAGCGACGGTACCGTCATTCTGGGTGATGAACAGTGGCGCGGCGATTCCCGAATCGCGAATTGCCTTCTCGAACGCCGCGATCGTGTCGCGCGACAGGTCGGCAAGCGCCGCATTCAGCAATCCGGCATTCTCGCGCTCGAGCAGACCGATGCGGCCAAGATCGGACGAGCAGGTTATGATCGCCTCGGGTATCACTTTAGCCACCAACTCGGCCGCGCGCTTCTCGTGCGTCGGATCGAGCGGCGAGAAGATCGCCGAGATCGCCACCGACTTCAGACCCTTGGCCTTCATTTCCTCGGCGGACTTGGTGACGGCAGCCTCGTCGAGCGGCATGAACAGGCGACCATCATATTCGTGGCCGCCTTCGACCATCCACACGCCGCCCCGCACCAGGTCGGCCAGATCTTCCGGCCAGTCGCAGAAAGGCGGCAGCGAGGCAGAGGCCGGCATGCCGAGCCGAAGAGCGCCGACCCTGGTGAGATGACGGCGCTGCACCACGGCGTTGATGAAGTGCGTCGTGCCGATCATCACGCCGTCGATCTTCTTGCCCTTCAGCACGCCGGTGGCGCCCAGGGCCTTCAGGGAATCGAGGATACCCGTGGTGACGTCCTCGCTGGTCGGCGCCTTGACCGCGCCCACGACCTTACCGTCTTCGATCAGGACGGCGTCCGTATTCGTTCCGCCGACGTCGATGCCGATGCGCCTC
>CAWUOG010000115.1:0-8274 GCA_963923875.1 uncultured Alphaproteobacteria bacterium | reverse complement strand
CTCGGGATGGGCGGCCTGGAACTCGGGCATCACTTCCTTGGCGAACAGCTCGAGCGATTCGCAGATGTGCTCGTGCGTGTTGCGGCCGGCCTGGTTGAGCAGCACGACCTGGTCGATGTTCGACGACTGGAATTTCTGCAGCTTGCGGCGGATCGTGTCGGGCGAGCCGATCAGGCCGCCGCGCAGCGCCGCCTGGTGCGCGTCGGGGTTGGCCTTCTTCCACTTCTCGTACTCTTCCCACATGTTGACCGTGCCGGCGGGCGGACGGCGCCGGCCGGCCGAGGTGCCGTAGAAGCGCAGCGCGAACTGGAAGAACGTGTCGCCGTCGGCGCGGGCACGCGCCTCCTCGTCGGTCTTGGCGCACATGAAGAAGCTGACCAGCGCGATGTTGGGATTGCTGCGATAGTCCGCGAGCTTCTTCTGCCGCTTCACGAAGGCATTGTAGTAGGCGTGCACCCAGGCGTGTGCGGCGTCGGCCGAGACGAACTGGAAGCCGAGCGCGCCCATTCCCCATTCGCCGCACTTGGCCAGCGTCTCGAGCTGGCTGCAGGCGACCCAGAGCGGCGGGTGCGGCTTCTGCAGCGGCTTCGGCACGACCATGCGCAGCGGCATGTCGAAATGCTTGCCGTGATGCTCGCTCGGGCCGTCCTTGAACATCGGGATGATGGCGCGAACGGCTTCCTCGAAGATCTCGCGCTTGTTCTCCATCGTGACGTTGAACGGTTCGAGTTCGGTGATCGACGCGCTCTCGCCCAAGCCCATCTCTACACGGCCGTTCGACAGCAGATCGAGGCTCGCGATGCGCTCGGCGACTCGAGCGGGATGGTTGGTGGTGAGCTGCACGATGCCGTGCCCGAGGCGGATATTTTTGGTGCGCTGGCTCGCGGCGGCGAGGAAGGATTCCGGGGAGGGGGAGTGCGAGTACTCCTCGAGGAAGTGATGCTCGACCTGCCAGGCATGGTCATAGCCCAGCCGGTCGGCCATCTCGATCTGGTCGAGGGCATTCTGATAGAGCCGGTGTTCGTCGCCCTGGGCCCACGGACGGGGCAGCTGCAGTTCGTAAAAGATGCCGAACTTCATGGGTCGTTCCTCCCGGAGATCACGTGTGCCTCATCTTTCCATCCACCGCTAGGCCCTCTCCCGACCCTCGAAAAGAGGGGAAAGACATGCCCTCCCGCTCTGCGAGAAGAGATGATAAACGGGGCGCGCCAATGACCGATTTTCCCCATCCGGCGCCCGTCAGGCCGGCGCTGTCCGTCGTCGCCCCCTGCTACAATGAAGAGGCTGTTTTGCCGGAATTCGTTGCCCGCGTGGGCGCGGTCCTGGATGGCCTCGGCCATGGCGATCCGAGTTCGGCCGAGATCGTGCTGGTCGATGACGGTTCGCGCGATGGAACGTGGGCGGCCATGACAGCGGCGGCCGCGCGAGACTCGCGGGTCGTCGCCGTTCAGTTGATGCGCAATCACGGCCACCAGCTGGCCCTGACTGCCGGCCTCTCGATTTGCCGCGGCGAGCGCATCCTGATCATCGATGCCGACCTGCAGGACCCGCCCGAACTGCTGCCCGAGATGATGGCCGTGATGGAGCGGCAGGATGCGGACGTGGTCTATGCCCAGCGCCGCCAGCGCGAGGGCGAGACGCTGTTCAAGCGTTTCACCGCGGCGGCGTTCTACCGCCTGATCGGCAAGATGACCGACGTCGCGATTCCGCCCGATACCGGCGACTTCCGCCTGGTCACGCGGCGGGTGCTCGACCTGCTGCTGGCCATGCCCGAGCGCCATCGCTTCATCCGCGGCATGGTCGCGTGGATCGGCGGCCGGCAGGTGGCCTTTCCCTACGACCGCAAGGCGCGCGCTGCCGGCGAGACAAAGTATCCGCTGAGCCGGATGGTGCGCTTCGCGGTCGACGCCATCACCGGTTTCTCGGTGGTGCCGCTGATGGCCTCGATGACGATCGGGTGGGGAATGGCCGTCATCGGCTTCGCCTTCGCTCTCTATTCCGTCGTCGGCTGGGCGTTTGGCCATGTCCTGCCGGGCTGGACCTCGCTGATGGCGGCGATCGGCATCCTGGGCGGCATGCAGTTCCTGATGCTGGGCGTGATCGGCGCCTATCTCGGCCGGCTCTACGATCAGAGCAAGGACCGGCCGCTGTTCATGATCCGCGACATCGTCGGCGGGCCTGCTCCGGACCGGAGTCCTCGATCGTGAGCCGTCACTATCTGTATCTGTGGACCGGCATCGTGATCGGCATCGGCGGCCAGGCGCTGCTCAAGGCCGGCGCCAGCGCGCCCGACTTCGCCTCGCAGATCTTCTCGCTCACCACCGTCGCCGGCCTGGCGTGCTACGGCGCCGCCACGCTGATGTACATGATGGCGATCCGGGTCATTCCGATCGCGGTCGCCTTTCCCTCGATCTCGATGTCCTACGTGGTCGTCCTGCTGGTGGGGGCAACGCTGTTCGGCGAGCATCTGTCGGCGGCCAAGGTCGCCGGCGTGGTGATGATCGGCGCGGGCGTCTGGGTGCTGAACCGCAGCAGCCCGATCGTCGCGGTGGACGTCGACAAGCCTGCCTTCCAGGTCGAGCAGCCCGTGATCCCGGCGGAGTTCGACCGGCATGCCGCGTCCTACGACGGCGGCATGGATGGGCCGATCAAGCGCATGCTGGGGTCGGCGGATCACTTCATGGAGGTCAAGGCCGAGTGGCTGCTGCGGCGCGAACCGGCGCTGCTCCGGTCCGGCACGCACCTGCTCGATTATGGCTGCGGTGCCGGCGATCTCATGCGCAAGCTGGCCCAGCTTGGCGCCACCGCGCAGTTCACCGGCTGCGACGTCTCGAGCGGCATGCTGGCCGAAGCCCGGCGCCGCTGGCCGGATTCGCTCGGCAATGTGCCGCGCCTCGCCCAGCAGGATGGCGCAGCCACTGGCTTTGCGGATGGCACGTTCGAGGTCGCCGTGGTGAGTGCGGTTCTGCATCACGTCACGCCGGCCAACCGGCCCACGGTCTATGAGGAGTTGGCGCGCGTCCTGAAGCCCGGCGGGCGCCTGTATGTGTTCGAGCACAATCCGCGCAACCCGCTGGTGCGCTACGTCGTGTCCCGTACCAAGATCGACGAGAACGCGATCCTGCTGGATCCGAACGAAGTGCGGGACAATCTGCCGGTCGCCCTGCGACAGGGGCTCGATACCCAATACCTGATGTTCATGCCGCCGCGCCTGTCGCTGCTGCGCATCGTCGACCGCCTTTTGACCTGGCTGCCGCTCGGGGCGCAGTACGCGGTGACGGCCTCCAAGGCGGCGTGAGGGAACAGCACTTGCCGACGCTACGCCGGGGCTTGGGAGTGGGCTGGCAACTGGCGCTGGTGTTCGTCGTGTCGCTGGCCGGGCTCGCGGGGCTGATCGGCTGGTTGCAGAACGTGCACATCGTCACGGCCAACGGCATGTTCAAGAGCATCCAGGCCGAGCCGTGGATGCGCGACTTCGCCCACGCGCGCCTCGATCCCTCGAACTATCTCTATTTCCCGCTGTATGGCGAGCTCGCGAACCTGCTCGACGCATTGGGCATCGCGCGCGGGCAGGCGTGGAAGCAGTTCGCGTACCTCAATGCATTCTGGGCGAGCCTCGCCAATGTCATGGTCTATGCCTTCGCCCACCGGCTGTCGGGCAGCGCGCGCGTCGCCACGCTCGCCACGCTGTTCCATATCGGCTGCGGGACGGTGCTGCTGCTGGCGGTGATCAACGAAGACATCATGCCGGGCTATGCGCTGCTGCTCGGATCGATGCTGCTGGCCGGCCTGTGGTTCGGCAGGCCGACCCACTTCCGGGTGATCGCCGTCGCGGTCCTGTTCACGCTGGGCTGGCTGATCGAATGGCGGCTGATGTTCCCGACCTTGCCCGCCTTCGGCCTGGCCTTGCTGCTCGCAGACCTGCCGCTGCGGCGCCGGCTCGCCCTGGTCGGCACGTTGCTGGTCTCGATCGTCGCCACGGCAGGCATCGTGCAGCAGATCTGGGAGGGCCATGCCGGCGCGGTCGGCCTCCATGACCTGCTGTGGACCGGCAAGGGAGTGACCAGCGGCTGGGGCGGCTTCGATCTCGACAAGCTCTGGATGATGCTGGGCGGCGTCGGAAATTACCTCGTGCTGGTCGGTTCGTTCCCGTTGCCGCAGGACTCGCGCGCGGCGTGGCTGCCGTTGTCGCTGTCGGCGGTCGTGCAGAGCGCCATCTTCGTGGTGGCCGCGATCGTGTTGTGGCCGCGCCGCCACGAGGCGCTGGTGCGGTCGATCGCGGTGGTGTTTCTCGGCACGCTGGGGGCGGGGCAGGTACTCAATCTCTATTCGCAGCCGCACGATCCACAGATGCAGGTCAACGTCATGCCGTGGCTGACCGTCGCCTGGGTGGCGATCCTGGCCGCCGTGCTGGCGCGACCGACTTCCGGCGTCGCGATGGCGCCGCCCCGTCCCGCGACGGTGGCGCTGTTCGCCGTCCTGTCGTTCGTGCCTCTGGCGGCAAACGCGGTTTCGCTGGCGCAGTGGCGCGAGGGCGATGTCCGGGCGATCGCCGCGCTCGGCGAACTGGAGCGGCGCTTTCCTCCGGACCGCACGGTCTTTCTTTATCTGGGGTTCGAACCGGCGATCATCTGGCATTACGCACTGTGGAGCCGCAACTGGGACTGGGACGGTCAGGTCGACATCGCACCGGCGCCGTCGGCCCTGCCGCGTTTCAAGTGGATTGCCGTTACGGCGGCGGCCGTTCGACGTCCGGCCTGGACGGGTGCGCAGCATGCCGAGCTGCTGAAGCGCGACATCGATCTGGCGCTGGCGCGCGGCTACGACGTCATCGCGTCGGACGTCTGGAGCTGGACCGAGCCCGAACTGGCCAAGGCGTTCAGCCCGCTCTCGGCATCGGTCCGGGCGCCGGCGGTCTATGCCGCGCTGCATGACAGTTTCGCCGGCGAGCGTGTGTTCACCGACACGCTCGGCGTCACCTACTATCGGCTGCACCGGCGCTGAGAGACCTCGCGACAGGACACGAAGGAATGCTAGATTGTCCCGGGAGAAGGTGGAGGACGCGATGGATCGACAGACATTCGAGGCCGAACTGAAGCGCGACGGCTACGAAGTCATGACCAACACTACCGCCGGGGCGAAGGTCAATCCGGAGCACAGCCATCCGTTCGACGTGCGCGCGATGGTGATGCAGGGGGCCCTGACCCTGACGCGCGACGGCCGTAGCGACACCTATCGCGCCGGCGAGGTGTTCTCGATGCCGCGCGGTTGCCTGCACTACGAAAGCTATGGCGACGAAGGCGCCGTCGTGCTGCTCGGCCGCAAATTGTAGTGTTCGGCGCAGCGTCGCCGCCGCGGCTCCAGGCGACCCTCGTCTGGCAGCTCGCGCTGGCCTTTATCCTGACATTGCTGGTGCTGTGCGGCCTGATCACCTGGCTGCAGAACGTCCACATCGTCACCAACAACGGGCTCTACAAGGCCCTGCAGGTCCAGCCGTGGATCAACGATCCCCCGCGGGCGAAGCTCGACCCGTCGAACTACCTCTATTTCCCTCTGTATGGCCGGATGTGTGCCTGGCTCGATACGCTGGGCATCGCGACGGGGCAGGCCTGGCGGCAGTTCGCCTACATCAATGCCTTCTGGGCGAGCGTCGGCAGCGTGCTTGTCTATCTCTTCGCCTGGCGCCTGACCGGCAGGATGCTGGTCGCGGCGGCCGCGACGCTGTTCCATGCCGGCATCGGCTTCGTGCTGCTGCTCTCGGTGATCAACGAGGACATCATCCCGGGCTACGTCGTCGTGCTCGGCGCCATGATGCTGGCGGGGTTGTGGTTCGACCGGCCGACCCATCCGCGGGTGATCGTCGTCGCGGCGATCTTCACCATCGGCTGGCTGATCGAGTGGCGCCTGATCTTCCCGACCCTGCCGGCACTCATCCTCGCGCTCGCGATCTGCGAGGGCCCGCCGCGCCGGCGCGCCGCGCTGATCGGCACGCTCGTGGTCGCGATCGTCGCCACGGCGGGAATCGTGCAGCAGCTCTGGGAGGGGCATTACGGCGCCGTCGGCCTGCATGACCTGTTGTGGACGGGCAAGGGCGTGTCGACCGGCTGGGCCGGCCTCACCTGGGACAAGGCCTGGATGATGCTGTCGGGCGTCGGCAGCTATTTCGTGCTGGGCGATTCTCCCTCCACCGTGGTCGGCGTGAAGAACTCGCTCCCCACCCTGTTCCTGTCGGTCGCCCTGCAGGTCGCGATCCTGGCCGCGACCGCGTGGCTGTTCTGGCCGCAACGGCATGACAGGCGCCTGCGCGCCATCGCGGCGGTGTTTCTCGGCACCCTGGGCGCCGGCGAGGTCTTCAATTTCTATTCGCAGCCGCAGGATCCGCAGATGCAGATCAACGTCATGGCGTGGCTCGTCGTGGCGTGGATCATGCTGCTCGGTGCGCTGGCGGCGCGCCCCAGGGCACTCGCCGTTCTCGCGACGCTGTCGCTGCTGCCGCTGGTCGTGAACGCGGCGACGCTCGCGAAGTATCGCGGCCAGGATGCCGCGGCGCTGGCGGCGATCGCCGATATCGAGCGGCGTTTCCCGCCGGACAGCACGGTGTTCGTCTATTGGGGCTTCGAGGCGATGACCGTTTGGAAATTCGCGCTGTGGAGCCCGACCTGGGGCTGGGAGGGCGATCCGGATGTCGGGCCGGCGCCCTCGCGCGAGCCGCGCTTCAAGTGGATCGCCGCCAACAGCGGCGCCATCCGTCATCCGGGATGGACGCCGGAGCAGAATGCCGAGGCGATGAAGCAGGCGATCGACGGCGTGATGGCGCGCGGCTATCGCGTTGTGATCGGCGCGGATCTGTGGGGATGGACGACGCAGGATCTTGCCAACCAGCTCAGCGTCCTGTCGGCGTCCAATCGCGCACCGGCGATCCACGACATGCTGCATGGGAACTTCGAGGTCGGCCCGCCCGTCACCGTGCCCTTCGCCGGCACCTACTACGAGCTCCGGAAGAAATAGCGCGCCGCACGCCGCGATTTGCCGTGTGAATTGCCGTTCAATGCCGCGCATTGACGGGGCGGGAGCCATCTCCTATATCCGCCGCGGGCCACGCTCCCCCACCGGAGTGCAGCTCTTCTGTAAGGGAGAGGTTGATGACGAAGCCGACCATGCGTCCGGCGCGTCCCGATTTTTCGTCGGGTCCCTGCGCCAAACGTCCGGGATGGACACCGGAAGTCCTCAAAGATGCCGCCGTCGGGCGGTCCCATCGCTCCAAGCTCGGCAAGAAGAAGATTGTCGAGGCGGTCGATCGCACGCGGAGCCTGCTGGGCATTCCGGCCGACTACCGCATCGCCATCGTGCCGGCCTCCGACACCGGCGCCGTCGAGATGGCGCTGTGGTCGCTGCTCGGCGCCCGCCCGGTCGACATGCTGGCCTGGGAAAGCTTCGGCGAGGGCTGGGTCACCGACGTGGCCAAGCAGCTCAAGCTCAAGGATGCCCGCGTCCTCAAGGCGCCGTACGGCCAGATCGCCGACCTCAAGGCGGTCGACTGGACGCACGACGTGGTCTTCACCTGGAACGGCACGACCTCGGGCGTGAAGGTGCCGAACGGCGACTGGATCGCCGACGACCGCCAGGGGCTCGCGATCTGCGATGCCACGTCCGCGGTGTTCGCCATGGACCTGCCGTGGCCGAAGCTCGATGTCGTCACCTGGTCGTGGCAGAAGGTGATGGGCGGCGAGGGCGCGCACGGCATGCTGGTGCTGAGCCCGCGCGCCATCCAGCGCCTCGAATCCCATTCGCCGCCGTGGCCGATGCCGAAGATCTTCCGCCTCACGTCGGGCGGCAAGTTCTCCGAGGCGATCTTCAAGGGCGACACGATCAACACCCCGTCGATGCTGTGCGTCGAGGACGCGATCGACGGGCTGAAATGGGGCGAGGGCGTCGGCGGTCTCAAGGGGCTGATCGCGCGCTCGACCGGCAATCTCGCGGTGCTGGAGAAGTTCGCGGCCGAGCGGTCGTGGATCGGCTTCCTCGCCGCCGACAAGGCGATCCGCTCCAACACCTCGGTGTGCCTGACGATCACCGCGCCGTGGTTCGCGGCCCTGGCGGCCGACAAGCAGGCGGCCGCAGCCAAGAAGATGGCCGATCTCCTGGAGGCGGAAAAAGCCGGGTACGACCTCGGCGGCTACCGCGACGCCCCGCCGGGCCTGCGCATCTGGTGCGGCGCCACGGTCGACAAGAGCGATCTCGAGGCGCTGCTGCCCTGGCTCGACTGGGCCTATG
>CAWUOG010000114.1:0-8305 GCA_963923875.1 uncultured Alphaproteobacteria bacterium | reverse complement strand
GTCGTCTGCGGTGGGGGCGCGGAGGCACCTGTCTCGGGATCGGCAGGAAGCGAGGACTGCGACGGATCCTTCATCAGGGCGTCTAGAGCCGCAGCATCTTCATCCGACATCCAGCGGCGCACAGTGTCGTTCAGGGCGGAGATCGCTCGTTGCGGGTTGCGCTTGAAGCCGTCCTCGAAGGCAGCTCGAAAGAGTGCAGACCGTGCCGTCGCCGCGCGGGCATCGGCTTCGGGCGAGTCGACCGTATGACCGGCGGCGCGCGCCAATATTCGGCCGGCGGATTCCGCGGCACTGCTATAGGCCCGAAGGCGAGAAACGTCGGCCAGATCGCGGCCGGCCCTTCGTGACAGAAGGTTCAGCCTGTCCCGTGCTACGGACCGCTGCCAGTCGAGAGACTGCTGTGCCGCGTGGCGGGCGATATCGTCCTGGGCCACTCGGAAATGAGCGTCCAAGTCCTCGGTCAGCATTCGCCGTTGGCGAGGGTTCTCCGCCCGATTCAGCAATTCGTTCCGCGCTTGGCGTAGCGTGGTGGCAACACCCGACGCGCCTTCAACAGCGGCCTTTCCCGTCAAGGCAAGGAACGGATTGGGGCCGGAATACAGTTCATGCTCATGGCGTCGCAGAAACTCGTTCTGCAACTCTTCCGAGCGCGTGGTGTCCAGGATATCGATCTCGTCCTGAACGGCGGGATCGATATCGGATGTGCGGCCGGAAGCCGGAATAGAAGAATTGCTCATGGTCGATCGACCATAAGCGCCGGATTCTCAGGCCCCTATTTTGGTCCTTTATTCCTCTTCGGAACTGCGAGCAGCCAACATTGCCATGAACAGTCGCTAATTCGACTATTCCGCGGTCAGCGCCTCGATCTCCTCTTCGCTCAGCCCCGCCTCCTTGAGCACCGCCCGCGTATCCTCGCCCTGCCGCCGCGCCATCAGGCGGATCGCGGGCGGTGTCTTGCTCAGGCGCATCGGCGGCTCGACCATCATGATCTCGCCTTCGGTCGGATGCGGGTACTTCCGGAAGAGCTGCCGCCAGATCATGTGCGGGTCCTTTGCGAGGTCCTGCAGGCGGCCGACCGGGGCGTTGGGGATCTGCGCGGCGTCGAGCAGTTTCACCCACTCGGCGGTGGTGCGCTCCGGCGCGATCGCCTCGACCATGGCGTAGAGGCCGACGATGTTCATCGAGCGGGCGTTGGCGGTGGCGTAGCGCGGGTCCCTGAAGATCTCGGGCTTGCCCACGACCTCGAAGAAGCTCTGCCAGTGCCGGTCGGTGTAGGGCAGGATCGCCATGTAGCCGTCGCGCGTGCGGAACGGCTTGCGGGTGCGCGCCAGCATGCGCGAGTAGCCGACCTCGCCGTCGTCGTCGAGGGTGCGCTCCCACAGATGCTCGACCATCAGCCAGGCGGCCATGGTCTCGAACATCGGCACTTCCACGCGCTGGCCCTCGCCGGTGCGCTGCCGGTGCATCAGCGCCGACAGGGTCGAGAAGGCGAGGGTGAGGCCCACCGTCTTGTCGGCGACGATGGTCGGCGGATAGCGCGGCACGTCGTCCCCCGCCGCGCGGCCCATCAGGTCGGCGAGGCCGGAGCGCGCCACGATGGCGTCGTCATAGGCCGGCAGGTCGCCATAGGGGCCGTCGGCCGAGAAGCCGTAGCCGCCGACATAGACGATGTCGGGCTTCACCTTCGCGACCGCCTCGTAGCCGAAGCCCAGCCGCTCGATCGCCGCGGGCCGCATCGTGTGCACGAAGGCGTCGGCGGTCGCGATCACCTTCATCAGCGCCGCGCGCGCCGCGGGCTGCTTCAGGTCGAGGCAGAGCGAGCGCTTGTTGCGGTTCACGTAGAGGTGCAGCGGGCTCATGCCGGGCGTCACCTTGGTCTTGCCGGTGGCGCGCATCACGTCGCCCTCCGGCGCCTCGACCTTGATTACCTCCGCCCCCTGGTCGGCGAGCAGCATGGTGGCGTAGGGCCCGAGGATGACGGTGGTCAGGTCGACGATGCGCAGGCCGGAGAGGGCGCCGCGAGGCGGGGAGTGTGCGGTGTCGGTCACGATGGGCGGCATTATGGGCAAGCGTGCCGCCGCGTGCCATGGATTGCGGGATGGTTGCCGTGTCGATGGGCGGTCCGGCCGATCCTGTCCATCGCGGGCTGCGAGCCGGCCTGCGCGGCGGTGTGCTCGGCCTCGCGCCGGGGACTGCAGCTCCCCGGGTTGACCGGAGATTTCTTCCGCCGTGCAGGCGGAGCGGCAAACGCCTGATGCGCGTCCCCGCGCCGGTGCTAGGCTTTCCGCAAAAGAAAGCGGAGGGAACCTGATGCGGGGCACACTCATCCTGACGGCGGTCGCCGCCGCGCTGGCGCTGGCCGTTCCGGCGTGGGCGCAGAAGCAGGGCGGGACCCTGCGGGTCAACCATCGCGACAACCCGCCCAGCGCCTCGATCCACGAGGAGGCGACGATCTCGACCGTCATGCCGTTCATGTCGGTCTACAACAACCTGGTCGTGTTCGATCCCGACAGCCGGCAGAACCGGCCGGACCGCATCGTGCCCGACCTCGCCACCGCCTGGACCTGGAGCGCCGACGGCACGATTCTCACCTTCAAGCTGCGCGAAGGCGTGACGTGGCACGACGGCAAGCCGTTCACCTCGGCCGACGTGAAATGCACCTTCGACATGCTGACCGGGGCTGAGTCGAAGCTGCGCAAGAACCCGCGCAAGCCGTGGTGGTTCAATCTCAAGGAAGTGAAGACCAACGGCGACTTCGAGGTCGCCTTCGTGCTCGGCCGGCCGCAGCCCTCGGTGCTGACCATGCTGGCCGGCGCCTTCTCGCCGATCTATCCCTGCCATGTCGGCGCGGCGCAAATGCGCACCAAGCCGGTCGGCACCGGGCCGTTCAAGTTCGTCGAGTTCAAGCAGAACGAATCGATCAAGCTCGCGCGCAATCCCGACTACTGGAAGAAGGGCCGGCCGTATCTCGACGCGATCGAGTTCCGCATCATCCCGAGCCGCGCCACCTCGCTGCTGGCCTTCGTCGCCAACCAGTACGACCTCACCTTCACCGCCGAGATCGCCGCACCCGCGCTGAAGGACCTCAGGATCCAGGCGCCGTGGGCGGTGTGCGAGATGCTGCCGACCAACACCCAGGCCAACCTGCTGGTCAACCGCGACAAGCCGCCGTTCGACAATGCCGACGTGCGCAAGGCGATGGTGCTGGCGATCGACCGCAGCGCCTTCACCGAGATCATCGGCCAGGGCACCAACCGCCAGGGCGGCGCGATGCTGCCGCCGCCGGAGGGCCTGTGGGGCATGCCGCCGGATTTCCTCGCCACCGTCGCGGGCTACGGCGCCGACCACGAGAAGCAGCGCGAGGAGGGCCGCAAGCTCATGAAGGCGCTGGGCTACAGCGCCGACAAGCCGCTGCGCATCAAGGTCTCGACCCGCAACATCCCGAGCTACCGCGACCAGGCGGTGATCCTGATCGATCACCTCAAGCATGTCTGGATCCAGGCCGAGCTCGAGCCGCTGGAGACCGCGGTCTGGTACAACCGCCTGCTCAAGAAGGACTACGCGGTCGGCATGAACATCCAGGGCGTCGGCATCGACGATCCCGACGTGGTGTTCTACGAGACCTACTCCTGCGGCTCGGAGCGCAACTACACCAACTACTGCAGCCCCGAGATCGAGAAGCTGTTCGAGCAGCAGTCGCGTATGACCGACCTCGAGGCGCGCCAGAAGCTGGTCTGGGAGATCGACAAGAAGCTGCAGGAGGACGGCGCCCGGCCGGTCATCCAGCACGACCAGGGCGCGACCTGCTGGCGGCCGGAGGTCAAGGGCGTGAAGCTCAGCGTCAACACGATCTATAATCACTGGCGCTTCGAGGACGTCTGGCTCGATCGCTGAGGACAGCCTCGAGGGCGGGCCGGTGCCCTTGCCTCGAGGCGCCCAGCCGCCGGCCTCTGGCCCGCAGCCGTGGGCCAACCGAGACAGGAGGAAGAGGAGTTTCATGAGAACGATCAACTGGACCCGGCGCGCGGCCGCCGTTGCTATGTTGCGAAGGTTTGCCGCTGTCGCGGCGGGGGCAGGGATTGCCGCGGCGATGCTGCCGCTGTCGGCCGGGGCGCAGGATTTCCCCTCCAAGCCGGTGACCATCGTCGTGCCGTTCGGTCCCGGCACGGCCAACGACATCATCGCCCGCCAGCTCGCCCAGGACATGCAGGTGACGCTGGGCCAGAGCGTGGTGGTCGAGAACCGGCCCGGCGCCACCGGCAACATCGCGGTCGACTACACCGCCAAGTCGAAGCCCGACGGCTACACGCTGGTGATCGCCTCGATGAGCAACATCATCAACCAGGCGACCGGCAACACCACCACCGACCTGACCCAGGATTTCGCGCCGGTCGCGTTCAGCGGCCGCACGCCCTATTCGTTCCTCGTGCCCAACGAGCTGCCGGCCAAGAACGTCGCCGAGCTGGTCGAGCTGGCGCGCAAGCAGCCGGGCAAGCTCAACTATTCGGGCTTCGTCGGCGGCGTGCCGCAGTTCCTGGGAGAGATGCTCAATCGCGCGGCCAGGATCGAGACCGTCATGGTGCCCTACAAGAGCACGACCGACGCGCTGACCGACCTGTTGTCCAACCGCATCCAGATCTGGGTGACGCCGGTCGCCTCGGGCATCCCGGTGCACAACAACAAGCAGGCCCGCATGATCGCGCTGACCGGCGAGGTGCGGTCGAAGGCGCTGCCCGACGTGCCGACCTTCAAGGAGTCGGGCTATCCCGACCTCACCGTCGACGTCGCCTATTTCCTGCTGGCGGCCAAGGGCACGCCGGCCGCCGCGATCGACAAGCTGCACGCCGCCATCGACAAGGCGCTGCAGAACCAGAAGGTCAAGGACGCGCTGGCGCCGCTCGGCATCGAGGAAAAGCGCGGCACCCCGGCCGAGGTCGGCGCCTATCTCTCGGCCGAGGTGAAGCGCTGGACCGACATCGTCAAACTCTCGGCGCCGCCGTCTGTCGGCAAGTAGGGGGCGGCAAGCAGGGGGGGAGCAGACGCCGCGTGAGCCTCCGGCGCTGCCGCGGGACGTTTTTCGGCGGATCAGCGCCGGCGGTTCGGCTCGACTCCGAGCGTCGGAGCCCGCAGGGGGCCGCGCAGCGACATCGAGTAGTCGACGTTTCCCGGCTTGCCGCTGTCGAGGTCGATCAGCGTGTCGAGCATGCCGGTACGCGTGTCGATATGGCTGGTGACGTAGGCGGTCGCGCCCGGGGTGTGCAGCGTGTGCTCGCGCAGGGTGATGACGCCGTCGCCGATTTCGACCGCCCCGCGGGTGGCGATCCAGCGGTCGATGAAGTTGTCGATCACCGCCGACGCGAAGCCCATCTGGGTGCTGAACAGGCTTCCAATGCCGGCGGCAAAAGTCGCCAGCGACAGCGAACCCCGTGTCACCACGGGCCGGATCTCGCCCTCGGAGCGTCCGCCGCCGGACGCCGTGAGGAGCATGGCCTCGAGCGTCTCGCCCTCGGCGCGCAACGCGAGATCCAGGAATGAAAGCCGGCCCTGGATCGCCACGGCGAGGTCGTCGGTGCCGAAGTCGTTGGCGGTGTGGGCAATGGCGATGGCGCGCGGCACGTTGATATCGCGCAGGCTGCCGTCGAGCGAGAGTGCGACCGGGCTTCGCGTCGCATCGATGGTGCCGGAGAAGCTCACGGCGGCCCCCTCGAGGGTGCCCGACAGCCGCTCGACGCCAAGCCGTGCATTCTGGAGTCGGGCCCCAAACGCGAAGTCCGACATCGTGTAGGGGCCCCAGGCAATGGCGGGCGCGGTCAGCGATATCGTGCCGTCGAAGCCCTTCAGGACCGATGGCCAGTCCGCCGCCCGCTCGGGCGTGGCACGGGTTGCCCACGCCTGGACGGTCTCGGCGGCTCCGGAGGCGGGCGCGGCCGGAAGCCAGCGGTCGAGCCGCAGTTCCTGCCGGGCCTGCAAGGAGGCCGCAATCCGTGGACGCCCGTCGAGAGTCGACGACAGTTCGCCCGACAAGGGCATGCCGCCGATCGAGAGGTCGCCCCGAAACGTCGCCTCGCGTGCGTCGCCGCGAAAGACACCGCTTGCCTGGATCTCGACCATCGGTCGGTACGGACTGCCCGTGGCCACGGCGACCAGCCGCCCGATATCCGGCGTGGCGAGCGACCATTGGGGGAAGTCGAAGCGCAGGTCGTCGCCGAACGCCACCCGGCCCGAGGCGGTGATGGTCGTGCCGAGCATGTCGAGCGAGAAGCCGGACAGGCTCGCTTCGCGCAGCGTGCCCGCCGCCCGCCCGGAAAGGCGCGCTGCGCCGATCGCGCCGTGGGTGAAGCGGGGCAGGCCGGCGTAGTCGAGCATGCGGTCGGTGTCGGGGAGGGTGCCGCGCCAGGTCAGGTCGAAGCGCGGTGCCGTGCCGTAATCGTCGACCGAGCCCGCGATCTCGAGCTGGGCGCCGAGCAGGGCACCGATGCCGACATGCCTGAGGCTGAGGCGGTTGCCGCGGATTTCGACATGGGCGTCGACCTTGCGCGCCGGCGCGCCGCGATAGATCACCTGGTCGAGCGCGGCGGTGATGTCGAACAGCGGCGGCTCGATCTCGCCGCTCGCGGCGTCCGATGGTGCCGGCGCAGGCGGGATCAGGCCGCTCAACGCCTCGGCGGTGAGGCGATAGGCGTCGAGGTCGAGTTGCGGCATCCGGAGGCGGGCGCCGATGACCGTCGGAATCGCCAGGGCGATATCGGCCGTGACGGTGCCGGCCTGGTCGTCGAGCGAGAACGCCGCATCGGCGACATGGACGACCCCCTTCACCGGCCGCGTCCGGCCGTTCAGCCGCAGCGTCTGCAGGCGGTCGGCGGGAACGCCCGCGATATCGATGCCGATCCACTTCAGCGTCTCGCGCAGGTGCAGCCCGTTGACCTCGATGACGCCGTCGTAGCCGGGGTGGGTCTCGTCGCCCTCGAAGCCGACCTTCCGGTGCAGGCGAAAGTCGCCGGGAAGAACGGCCCGGGCTTCCCTGAGATGAAAGGCCTGATCCTCGAACGAAAAGGCGACGACGAGATCGCGGACGATGTCGCGGCGGTAGCGCACGGCGCCGGCTTCGACCGTCAGCTGCAGGCGCAGCGCCGGCGGCGGTGCAGCCGTTACGGCGCTCGCGATCCGGGAAGACGGAACCAGCAGGGGCCGATCGCGCAGGCGCTCGAGCCAGCGATCGGCGTCGAAGCTGGCCGCGGACAGGCGACCGTTCACGACAATGGCGTCCTCGGCGGCAATCTGAAGATTGCCCCGGATCCGCTCGCCCTCGGTCGCGAGGGAGAGCGCATCGATCGTCAGATGACGGCTGTCGAGCAGGACGTCGCCGGAGGCCTCGACCCGCTTCAGAACGGCCTCGTTGACCCGTAGCGGCGGATGGCCCAGCACGAGCGACACGGATTCGACGAATTCCGGCAGGAAGGACGCCTCGACGGCGAGATGGCCGCGCAGCGGATCGTCGTCGGAGCGGTGACCGGGCCAGCCGCGGAAATTCATGCGGCCGCCGGGCAGGCCGACGGTGAGATCGACCGGCGGCCCGGCCGATCCTGCGGTATCCAGTCCGAGCGCGAACGTCGACGGCAGGCCGTTGAAGATGGCGGCTCCCTCGACCTTTACCCGACTACGCGCGGCGTCGAGCGTGGCCACCAGGTCGATGGCATGCGCCTCGATGGGCTGACCGACCAGCCCGGTGGCATTGACGAGGCGGCCGCCCCGGATCTCCACCCGGTCGAGCGTGACAGGCAGCAGCGGAGGTCGCTCGCCACGGGCCGACTCGAGGACAGGGAACCACCAGTTGGGTCTGCCGTCGGCACCCGGTTCGAGCACCAGCCGGGGCTCGTCGAGTGCGACGCGCAGGATCTCGATCCGGCCCTGCAGCAGCGCCTGCCATGACAGGCGAACGGCCAGGCGCCGGGCCGTGAGCATGGTGGGCGTGGCTGCCCCCGGCACGTTGCCGACGCGCACATCCCGGAGGACGAGGCGCGGCTGCGGCAGCAGTTCGAAGGACAGCGGGCCGTCGAGCGACACCGTGCGGCCGCTCGCCGATGCGAGGCTTTCGGCAACACGTGGCTTGTAGGCCTCGGTGTCGACGATGCTGGGCAGGGCCACGAGTACGGCCATGAGGGCCACGCCTGCGACCGCGATCCAGGCGAAAGCCCGGGCGAAGCGTGCGACCTGTCGCAAGGACCAGGAGATCAGCTCGGCGGACATCATCGAAATCCGGTGTTCCTCAATGCACGCGGCAGTCTAGGGGCAGGGGGCGACCCTG
>CAWUOG010000113.1:0-8347 GCA_963923875.1 uncultured Alphaproteobacteria bacterium | reverse complement strand
GACTGCCGCTCGTTCTCGCCGTCCGCGGCGCCCGGCACGTAGACTGCGTCATGGAACAGCAGGGCAAGCTGTTCGGCTTCGTTGAGGTCGGGCGTGTAGAGGCGCGCGAGCGCGATCAGCTCGTCGAAGTGTCCGGTGTCGTGATAGCCGCGGTGCGGTTGCGCGTAGTAGTCGCGCGCGGTGTCGAGCAGCGCCTTGTTGAAGAACAGGCGCATCAGCCGCCGAGGGCCTCGCGGATCTTGTCGAACACGTCGTGGAACATCGCGGTCGTCAGGCGACCGGTGTTGGTGTTGTAGCGCGAGCAGTGATAGCTGTCGGCGAGCGTGACGCCGTTCGGCAGCTCATGCAGGCGCGCGTGGATGAACGGGTACTTCCCGGCGGGCTTCACCGCCAGCGCGCGCAGCACCTGGTCGTGCGCGCCCTTGCCCAGTGCCAGGATCACCTCGAGCTTCGGCATCGCCGCGAGTTCGGCCTGGATGAAGGGCCGGCACTGCGTGAACTCGGCGGGTTCGGGCTTGTTCTCCGGCGGCAGGCAGCGCACCGCGTTGGCGATGCGGGCATCGAGCAATTTCAGCCCGTCCTTGGGATCGGCCCTGAAGGTGCCTTCCGAGAAGCCGTACCTGGCCAGGGTCGCGTACAGCAGGTCGCCGGCATAATCGCCGGTGAAGGGCCGGCCGGTGCGGTTGGCGCCCTTCATGCCGGGCGCCAGCCCGACGATCAGCAGCCGTGCGTCGAGCCCGCCGAACGAGCGGACGGGCGCGTTGTGCCAGTTCTCGGGATACTTGCCGCGAAGCTCGTTGCGGAACGCCACGAGCCTCGGGCAAAGCGGGCAGTCGAGCGGCGGCTCTTTGAAGCTCGGAGCGGCCACGGAGGCGGGCGCGAGCCTAGGCCGTGCGCAGCAGCTGCTCGGACGGCGCGTCGTCGCCCATGTCGCCGTTCGGCATGGCAGGACGCGGCGCGCGCTCCGACGGGTTGCGCGCGATCAGCGGCGCGAGCTCGGTGAGCTCGATGAAGTCGTCGGCCTGGCGGCGCAGCTCGTCGGCCACCATCGGCGGCGAGGACTTGATCGTGCTGACCACCGAGACGCGCAGGCCCCGGCGCTGCACCGCCTCGACCAGGCGGCGGAAGTCGCCGTCGCCGGAGAACAGGATCACATGGTCCAGATGCTCGGCCATCTCGAGCACGTCGATGGCCAGTTCGATGTCCATGTTGCCCTTGATCTTGCGGCGGCCCATGGCGTCGGTGAATTCCTTGGTCGGCTTGGTGACCATGGTGTAGCCGTTGTAGTCGAGCCAATCGATCAGCGGGCGGATCGGCGAATACTCCTGATCCTCGACCAGCGCCGTATAATAGTAGGCACGGACCAGCCGGCCCTTCTCGCGGAAGACCTTCAGCAGGCGGCGATAGTCGATGTCGAAACCGAGCGCGCGGGCGGCCGAGTAGAGATTGGCGCCGTCGATGAAGAGCGCGACACGCTCGTTGTCGTAAAAATTGCCTTTCATGGCGATTATCCTTTTTTGGTGAATATACGCAGAGGGAGCGAAACAATTTATTGAGCCGCAGGAGTTAAGTACCACACACCCCTCCGACGGCAGGTTAAGTTTAGGTCTTTATGTCATTGATTACAAGGTGTTGGAGGTCGCAGCGGTGGAAAAAGCCGGTTCCGGCAATATCTACATCGGGTTAGGGGCAAACCTTCCTCACCCCCGGCATGGCTCGCCCAAGGCCACCCTTGAGGCGGCCCTGGCCGATCTGGAGGGGCGGGGCTTCCAGATCCTGCGCCTGTCGCCCTGGTATCGGACCGCGCCCGTGCCGGCGTCCGACCAACCCTGGTTCGTCAACGCCGTGGCCGAGCTGGCCACGGACTGGCCGGCCGACCGGCTGCTGGCCGCCCTGCACGAGGTCGAGGAGGCGTTCGGCCGGGTTCGCAGCGTGCCCAATGCCGCCCGGCTGATCGATCTCGATCTCATTGATTATCAAGGAAAAATAGCCCCTGGAGGGCCTGGAAAGGCAACCCTGCCGCATCCCCGCCTGGCCGGGCGGGCGTTCGTGCTGCGGCCCCTGGCCAACCTGGCGCCCGCCTGGCGCCATCCCGTGACGGGCGCGGCCATCGCCGACCTGATCGCCGCCCTGCCGCCCGACCAGCCGATCGAGCAGCTTTAGGGATTTCCTCCCCATTCATATGGGGAGGTGGCCCGAAGGGTCGGAGGGGTCAGAGGCAAAAAGGGTTGTTTTCGGCGGTGCAGCGCGTATAACCCGCCGCTCCCGGGAATTCAGAGACTTCGCCCACAGAGGTTCATATGGCGCGTGTCACCGTCGAAGACTGCATCGTTCAGGTGCCGAACCGTTTCGAGCTCGTGATGTACGCCGCCCAGCGCGCGCGCGACATCTCGGCCGGCGCCCAGATCACGCTCGACCGCGACCGCGACAAGAACCCGGTGGTGGCGCTGCGCGAGATCGCCGAGACCAAGCTGGACCATGCCCAGCTCAAGGACTCGCTGATCCAGGGCATGCAGAAGCACGCCGACATCGACAAGCCGGAAGAGGTCAACGAGATGGCCGAGCTCGAGCAGGAGCTCGCCGCCGCGCTGGCCCAGGGCGGCGCCGAAGCCGCCCAGCCGAAGGCACTGCCGATGGCCGAAGAGGACGACGTTACCGAGTAGAGTTGCTCTCCTCCCCATTCACATGGGGAGGTGCCCGCGTCATCGCGGGCGGAGGGGGCAGGGGCCCCGTTAGGTCCGAGCTTTTGACCCCCTGGCGCTTTTGAAAGCGCCGCGGTCGGCGTAAGACGCCGACACTTCCCCTTCGCAGAGTCCGCGAAGGGGGAAGCGGATATTCCGCAATCTGCGTGGAGTGAACGCAATCGTCCCCATATAATGGACGATTGCCATGATTCGTCAGTTCGAACTGGTGGAACGCGTGCAGTCCTACGATCCGGATGCGGACGAGGACGTGCTGAACCGCGCCTACGTGTACGGGCTGAAGAAGCACGGCACCCAGCTCAGGGCCTCGGGCGATCCCTATTTCAGCCATCCGGTCGAGGTCGCGGGCATCCTGGCCGAGATGAAGCTCGACACCGCGTCGATCGTCACCGGCCTGCTGCACGACACGATCGAGGACACCGACGCCACCCGGGACGAGATCTCGGGCATGTTCGGCGAGGAGATCGCGCGCCTCGTCGACGGCGTGACCAAGCTGTCGCGCCTGGAAGTCCAGTCCGAGAGCACGAAGGAAGCCGAGAACCTGCGCAAGCTGGTGCTCGCCATGTCGTCGGACATCCGCGTGCTGCTGGTCAAGCTCGCCGACCGCCTGCACAACATGCGGACGCTGCACCACATCAAGGACCCGGCGCGTCGCCGGCGCATCGCGCGCGAGACCATGGATCTCTACGCGCCGCTCGCCGGCCGCATCGGCATGGAGCGGGTCAAGCGCGAGCTCGAGGAACTGGCCTTCGCCGAGCTCAACCCCGACGGCCGCGCCTCGGTGATGGCACGGCTGGGCTACCTCAAGGAGCAGGGCGACAAGCTCGTGCCCGAGGTCGAGGCCGAGCTGATCAAGACGCTGAAGGACGGCGGCCTGACCGCCGACGTGTCGGGGCGCGAGAAGACGCCCTATTCGATCTGGCGCAAGATGCAGCAGAAGAACGTGTCGTTCGAGCAGCTCGCCGACATCATGGCCTTCCGCATCATCGTGGCCGACGTCGCGCAGTGCTACCAGGCGCTCGGCCTGCTGCACGGCCGCTACCAGGTGCTGCCGCAGCGCTTCAAGGACTACATCTCGGTGCCCAAGCCCAACGGCTACCGGTCGCTGCACACCGGCGTGATCGGCCCGCTCGGCCAGCGTATCGAGATCCAGATCCGCACCGCCGAGATGCAGGACCAGGCCGAGCGCGGCGTCGCCGCGCACTGGATCTACAAGCAGGGCGGGCCGTCGACCGACGCGCCGCAATACGCCTGGCTGCGCTCGCTGATGGACATCCTCGACAAGTCGCCCAACGCGGAAGACTTCCTCGAGCACACCAAGCTCGAGATGTTCCAGGACCAGGTGTTCTGCTTCACGCCCAAGGGCAAGCTGATCGCCCTGCCGCGCGGCGCGACGCCGATCGACTTCGCCTATGCCGTGCACAGCCAGGTCGGCGACACCTGCGTCGGCGCCAAGATCAACGGTCGCATGCTGCCGCTGCGCACGCAGCTCTCCAATGGCGACCAGATCGAGATCGTGACCTCGAAGGCGCAGACGCCGTCGCCGACCTGGGAGCGCTTCGCCGTCACCGGCAAGGCCAAGGCCGCGATCCGCCGCTTCATCCGCACGCGCCAGCGCGAGCAGTACATCCAGCTCGGCCGCTCGCTGCTCGAGAAGACCTTCCACGAGGAAGGCTACGAGCCGACCGAGAAGGGCCTCGAGGGCGTGAAGGCCAACTTCAAGCACGCCACCGTCGACGACCTGATCGCCTCGGTGGGCTCGGGCATCATCGGCGCGCGCGAAGTGCTGATGTCGGTCTATCCCGGCCTCAAGCAGCCGCGCGCGAAAGGCGGCGCCGACGTGGTGCCGATCAGCCGCGCCCGCAGCAAGACAGCCAAGGCGGACGGAGCGCGCGGCGCCAAGGAGTCCGGCCACCACATTCCGATCACCGGGCTCATTCCCGGCATGGCGGTTCATTTCGCGCGCTGCTGCCATCCGCTGCCGGGCGACCGCATCGTCGGCATCATCACCACCGGCAAGGGCGTCACCATCCACACCATCGACTGCGCGACGCTCGAGAGCTTTTCGGAGTCGCCGGAGCGCTGGATCGATGTCGGCTGGGATACCGTGGGCGACGAAAGTGCCGCCGCCTATACCGGCCGGCTCAAGATCACCGTCGCCAACCAGCCGGGCAGCCTGTCGAGTCTCTCCACAGTCATTGCCCGGCACGAGGGCAACATCTCCAACCTGCGCATCGTCAACCGGTCGATGGATTTCTTCGACATGGTGATCGACGTCGAGGTCGCCGACGTGAAGCACCTCGCGGACATCACCGCGGCGCTGCGCGCCACGCCCGCCATCAACGCCGTCGAACGCGCCCGCAATTGACGCTGATGTCCGCGCCGGCACTCCCCGCACAACCTCATCCTGAGGAGGCCGCGAAGCGGCCGTCTCGAAGGATGAGCCACAGGCACGGTGTCCGTTGCCACCCTTCGAGACGCGGTCCTGCGGACCGCTCCTCAGGGTGAGGTCGTTGTGCTGAACATGTATGGTTCCTGAATGAGTACGCTTCTGAGACAACGCCTCGGCGTGAACGTCGATCACGTCGCCACCGTCCGCAACGCCCGCGGCACGCCGACGCCCGATCCGCTGCGCGCGGCGCTGATGGCGGCCGAGGCCGGCGCCGACGGCATCACCGCGCATCTGCGCGAGGACCGCCGCCACATCGTCGACGACGACATCGCCCGCCTGATGGACAAGATCTCCCTGCCGCTCAACTTCGAGATGGCAGCGACCGAGGAGATGGTGGCGATCGCGCTCCGGCACAAACCCCACGCCGCCTGCATCGTGCCCGAGAAGCGCGAGGAGCGGACGACCGAGGGCGGGCTCGATGCGGTCGGCCAGCACAATCACCTGAAGCCGATGGTGGCGCGGCTGCGCGACGCCGGCATCCGGGTCTCGCTTTTCATCGAGGCCGATCCGCGCCAGCTCGATGCCGCGGTGTCGCTCGGCGCGCCGGTGGTCGAGCTTCATACCGGCCGCTACTGCGAGATCGAGGGCGAGGCGCAGAAGGCCGAGCTGGTACGCATCCAGAAGGCGGCGGCCTATTGCGCCAGGGTCGGCCTCGAATGCCACGCCGGCCACGGCCTCAACTACGAGAACGTGGCGCCGATCGCCGCCATCCCGAACGTGCGTGAGCTCAATATCGGCCACTTCCTGATCGGCGAGGCGATCTTCGTCGGCCTGAAGGACGCGATCCGCGAGATGCGCCGCCTGATGGACGAGGCGCGGGCTCCCCTGCAGGGGGCCGCTCCGAACGCCAGGGGAAGCGCGGCGTGATCATCGGCCTGGGCAACGATCTCTGCGACATAAGGCGCATCGAGAAGTCGCTCGAGCGCTTCGGCGACCGTTTCGTCCAGCGCATCTTCACGGAGATCGAACAGAAGCGCTCCGAGGGCCGGGCGACCCGGGCCGCGAGCTACGCCAAGCGCTTTGCCGCCAAGGAGGCCTGCTCCAAGGCCCTCGGCACCGGCCTGCGCCGGGGCGTGTTCTGGCGCGACATGGGCGTGGTCAACCTGCGCGGCGGCAAGCCGAGCATGGCCCTGACGGGCGGCGCCCTGGCCCGTCTCCAGGAGATCACACCGGCGGGGATGGAGGCCCAGATCGACCTTTCCCTGACCGACGACTACCCGATGGCCCAGGCCATTGTGATCATTTCGGCCAATCCGAAAGCCTAGGGATCATGGGAAAACGCCGCGAAATGACCAAATTGCACCGCTCCCCTGCCCCGAACGGGCGGGAGACAGGCAGATTTGGCCCTGCTATACGCGCGGCTCGTTTAAACTGGCATGGCGATGACAGACGTGGCTGAGCGTCGGAAGCGGGGACAGGACAAGGCAGGCGGCTGGGGCGAAACCGTGCGCACGGTCGTCTATGCCGTGCTGATTGCCGTGGTGGTCCGTACCTTCGCGATCGAGCCGTTCAACATCCCGTCCGGGTCGATGATCCCGACCCTGCTGATCGGCGACTATCTGTTCGTCTCGAAGTATTCGTACGGCTACAGCAAGCACTCTTTCCCGTTCTCGATGGGCTTCTTCCCGGGCCGGGTGCTCGGCCATCCGCCGGAGCGCGGCGACGTCGCGGTGTTCAAGTATCCCGGCGACCAGGGCCAGGGCTTCAACCGCACCGACTACATCAAGCGCATCGTCGGCATGCCGGGCGACCGTATCAAGATGACCAACGGCCTCCTGTACATCAACGGCAAGGCGGTCGAGCGCACGCGGATCGGCGAGTACAACCGCGGCAACGGCTTCGGCCGCAAGGGCACCCTGTACGACGAGGTGCTGCCCAACGGCGTGTCGCACGAGATCCTCGAGACCAGCGACAACCAGTCGTCCGACAACACGCCGGAGTTCCTGGTGCCGGCCGGCCACTATTTCGCGATGGGCGACAACCGCGACGACTCGCTCGACAGCCGCACGCAGCTGCAGATCCGTGACGGCATGGGCGTGATCCGCCTGCGCGACGAGCTCGGCTGGTACGTGCCGGCGGAGAATCTGGTCGGCCGCGCCGAGTTCATCTTCTTCTCCCACGACCCCTCGGCCGCGGGCTGGCTGGAACCGTGGAAATGGCCGCAGGCGATCCGCTGGAACCGCTTCTTCAAGGGCATCCACTGAGCTCTGGCGCCGTCGATCTCGCGGTGCTGGCGGCAGGAATCGGGCATGCCTTCGCGCGCCCCGAGCTTGCCATCGAGGCGCTCACCCATCGCAGCCTGCTCGACCGCCGGCCCGACCTGAAGGCGGCGTACCCCAACGGCAACGAGCGGCTGGAGTTCCTCGGCGATCGCGTGCTGTCGCTGGCGATGGCCGACCTGCTGCTGCGCCGCTTCCCGCAGAGCCGCGAAGGCGAACTGGCGCGCCGCCATGCCGAATTGGTGCAGGCCGCGACCCTGGCCGAGATCGCCGCGCAGGCGGGGCTGGCCCGGCATCTGATGCTGGGCGAGTCCGAGCGCCAGGCCGAGGGCGCGACGGGCACGGTGCGCCCGACCATTCTGGCCGATGCCATGGAAGCGCTGCTGGGGGCGATCTTCCTCGACGCCGGCTTCCCGGCGGCGGCGGCCTGCATCGAGCGTCTGTGGGGCGAGCGGCTGAGCAGCCGGCGGGCGGCGCCGCGCGACGCCAAGACCACGCTGCAGGAGTGGGCGCAGGCGCGCCGCCTGCCGTTGCCGGACTATCGCGAGGTCGGCCGCGAGGGGCCCGCGCACGCGCCGGCCTTCGTGGTCGAGGTGACGGTCAAGGGACAGGAGCCCCTCCAGGGGCGGGGGCCCAGCAAGCGCGAGGCCGAGCGACAGGCCGCGGCGGCCCTTTTGACGAAGATGGGTGAATTGTGAGCGATCAGACCGCAGGCCGTACACGCGCGGGGTTCGTCGCCATCGTGGGCGCCCCCAATGCCGGCAAGTCGACGCTGGTCAATGCGCTGGTCGGCTCGAAAGTGTCGATCGTCTCGCCCAAGGTGCAGACCACCCGCATGCGGGTGATCGGCATCGCCATGGCGGACTTGCCTGAAGGCGAGCGCGCGCAGGTCGTGCTGGTCGACACGCCGGGCATCTTTCGCATCGCCAAGCGGCGGCTGGAGCGCGCCATGGTCGCGGCCGCCTGGCAGGGCG
>CAWUOG010000112.1:0-8397 GCA_963923875.1 uncultured Alphaproteobacteria bacterium | reverse complement strand
CTCGTGGGCTCGGAGATGTGTATAAGAGACAGTCCTTGAACTGCATCCCGATGATGCGCTGCAGCACGACTTGCGGAATGGTGATATTGCCCAAGTCGAGAGCCATTGGGGCAGCAGCGTGCTCGTGGTGCAGCTTTCAGAATCAGTGCGATCGGGTGAAGCTTTCGTGCCGATGCATTGGACGGCGCAGGTCTCCCGAGCCGGACGCATTAACGCTGCAGTCAATCCCGCGGTCGATCCGATTTCCGGCCAGCCCGAACTCAAACATACGCCGGTCGAGATACGAAAGATCGACGTCCTTTGGCATGGCACGATTCTCGCTCGCCGCCAGGTGATGCTGCCCGACCTGACATATTGGACGCACTTCACAGGCGCAGGGTTTCACGCCTACACGCTCGCCGGGACACAGCCCCTTGCCGCGGCGCGGCAAGCGTTGTCTGCGGCGGTCCGAACGTCCAATCCCGGACCGTGGCACGAGGGCGCCTCCGGCGTCGGCATGGTGATCAGCGACGGTCGGCTGGAAGCAGCGCTTGGCCTCGCGGAGTTGCGCGACGAAGCGGTTCGCGATCGGCTCATGCCGTTTATGAACTCGGATCGTCTGAGCGTAGAAGAACGTACGGCGCTACTGCAGGGCGGCACGGCCGAAGAACGCGGCGGCGAGATCTGCGCCTGCTTCGGCATCTCTCGCGTCTCCGTCGAGACGGCTATCCACCAGGGTGCGCAGTCGATCGATGCGGTGGCCAGCGCGACGCGCGCTGGCAGCAACTGCGGTTCCTGTCGGCCCGAAATTCGCGCCCTGCTGCGCGCGCGGCGTGTCCACCAGGCGGCATGATGCAGAATTTCCCGATCTTCATGACCTTGCGCGAACGCCGTGCCCTGGTGGTCGGCGGTGGCGAGGCGGCGTTGCACAAGGTCGAACTGCTGCTGGCGGCCGGCGCGCAGATCACCCTGATTGCCGAGACAGTGACAGGCGACATCGCGCAGCTGATTTCCGAAGGCCGTATCGCGTGGGGCGGTCACGTGTTCTGCGACGACGACCTGATCGACATCTCGCTGGTGATCGTCGGCAGTGACGACGAGGCGTTGCAGGCTCGGGTCTCGCAGGCCGCGCAGCAGCGTGGATTGCCGGTCAATGTCGTCGACCGTCCGGCGCTTTCCAGTTTCACCATGCCCGCGATCGTCGATCGCGGCCCGATCACCATCGCGATCTCGACTGGTGGCGCCGCGCCCGCACTGGCGCGAAAGATCCGCGCCGAGATCGAGCGTGCGTTGCCCGCGGCAATCGGGCGGTTGGCGCGATTTGCCGAAATCTTTCGCACCCAGGTGCGCCGAACGCTCAGCGAACCTCGGGCACGCCGCCATTTCTGGGATCGCGTGTTCGATGGCCGTGTCGGCGAGCTGGCGCTGGCTGGTGACGAGATCGCCGCGCGGCGCGAACTCATTCGTCAGCTCGACGATGCGCGCAATGCGCCGGTTCAGGCGACGGGCATGGTACATCTCGTTGGCGCCGGTCCAGGGGATCCCGATCTGCTGACGCTCAAGGCGCACCGGCTGCTGCAGCGTGCCGATGCCATCGTCTACGACCGGCTCGTGTCGCCGGAAGTGCTGGCGATGGGCAGGCGGGATGCCGAGAAGATCTATGTCGGCAAGAAGCGTGCACATCACTGCGTGCCGCAGCACGAGATCAACGACCGGCTGATTTCGCTCGCCCGTGCCGGCAAGAGCGTGGTGCGACTGAAGGGCGGCGATCCTTTCGTGTTCGGTCGCGGCGGCGAAGAGCTTGATGCGTTGCTCGCGGCGGGCGTTGTCGTCGAGGTAGTGCCCGGCATCACGGCGGCTCTGGGGTGTGCAGCGAGCGCCGGCATTCCGCTCACCCATCGCGACCATGCGCAAACCTGCGTGTTCGTGACCGGCCATCTCAAGGACGGCACGATCGATCTCGACTGGACGACGCTTTCGCGGCCGCGCCAGACCGTCGTCATCTATATGGGCTCCGAAACACTGTCGGTGATCGCCCGCCAACTCGTACAACATGGCCTTGCACCGGGGACGCCCGTCGCCCTGATCGCCAACGGTACGACCGAGCGTGAACGCCGTGTCATCGGCACACTCGACTCCATCGAGCGACTAGCACAGCGTGCGCAACTTCAGGGGCCGGCACTCTGCGTGGTCGGCGAAGTGGTTGGCCTCGCCCTTGGCCGCGATAGTGAATTTCACTTTGAGTCGCGAATTGGTCTCTGATAGAAGCAGCTGTGATAAAAATGCAACAGGCGGGGTAGGGATGCGTTTGTTCATGGCGTGCGTGCTGGCGGGAATGATGTTTTCCGCCACCAGCCACGCGCAAACGGAGGTCCTGCGGGGAGCTTCCACGGACAGTAGGGCTGCGGCCAAGCCCGCAGCCAAGCAAACCGCCGCGCAGCATCAGGTACAGTCGACCCAGCAAAAGCAGCCGACTACGCCGCAGAGCCTGCGTGGCTCGCGCTACGGCGGTTTTGCTCCCTCGGCGCCGCCCCAGCCGCCGGTACTCGACACTGCAAGCGCCCGCAGCATGACCCTGGTGAATATCAATACCAAGGAAACCCTTACCGTCACCTTCTGGTCGAACGGGGCCTATCACCGCGATGCCCTCGATCAGCTCAACCACTTCCTGCGCGATTCGCAGAACAACCTGCAGACGGAAATGGATCCGCTGCTGTTCGACGTGCTGTGGCACACGATGAGCCTCGTCGGCTACAACGGCCCGGTCGAGGTGCTGTCGGCCTTTCGCTCGCCGGCGACCAATGCCTGGCTTGCCAGCATGAGCCGCGGCGTGGCGCGCGACAGCCAACACATGAACGGCAATGCCATGGACATCCGCTTCCCCGGCGTGCCGGTGTTCAAGATCCGGCAGGCCGCGCGCTCGTTGCAGATGGGCGGCGTCGGCTTCTATCCGCGCTCCGGCTTCGTGCATCTCGACACAGGTCCGGTTCGGTACTGGTAAGGCGATGTCTGTCCTCGAAGTCATCGAGGGCGACATCACCCGTCTCGACGTCGACGCCATAGTCAACGCCGCCAATGAAACCCTGCTGGGCGGCGGCGGTGTCGACGGCGCCATCCACCGCGCTGCGGGGCCGGAACTGCGCGAAGAGTGCCGTACGCTCAACGGTTGCGACACCGGCGACGCCAAGATTACCAAGGGCTACCAACTGACGGCGCGCTACGTCATTCATACGGTCGGGCCGATCTGGCACGGTGGCAACGATGGCGAACCGGCGCTGCTCGAGAGCTGTTACAGCCGGTGCCTGACGATCGCCCAGCAGCACGGGCTGAAAAGCATAGCATTTCCCGCCATATCGACCGGGGTTTACGGCTATCCGAAGCTGCAGGCCGCCGAAATCGCGGTACGTGTCGTTACTGCCCAGGCCTGGATCGACTACGTCGCGTTCTGTTGCTTCGACAGGGCGACAGCAGATCTCTACCGTGCCCTCATTGCCCGAAGCGCTTAGCTGTCTTGAGGTAGTCGAGTTCCTCGGCAGTACACTCCCGCCCCAGCACCTCGTTGCGGTGTGGGAAGCGGCCGAAGCGAGCCACGATGTCACGGTGCTCTCTTGCATGCCGGTCGCCGTCGGGATTGCCCAAGGTCGAAAACAGCGTGCAGCAGAAATTCTGGTCCCCCAGATCTTCGCTGTGCTGGAACGGCATGTAGAAGAACTGCCGAATTTCCCGAGGATAGACGACCGGGTAGTTGTGAGCCAGCGCATGGCGCGCGGTTTCGCGCGCTTTGGCATCTCCGGAGAAGGCGCGCGCGGTCTTGCGCCAGATGTTGCGTGTGAATTGATCGCACAGCAGGGTCAGCGCCAGCGCCCCGTCGGGTGATCGGCGCCAATGATCGAGCTCGCCCGCAATTGCAAGGTCGATCGACGCGCCGAACCGGCTCGCGATCTCGGCATCCAGTTCCGGCGTGCTCTGCCACCATACCTCTCGCCTCTGGGCGTGGTCGACGTGGCCGAGCGGCAGGAACCAGAAATCGAGAATTGCGCGGATCGAGGCCGTATCGCTCATGTCGACTACGGCATGTCCTTCTTGCCGTAAACCAAGCGCACTCCGGCTTCATCCGGGATGGGGGGCATGGTCCGGTCCCAGCGTTGCCAAGCCTCTCGCATCTCGGCCAATCGTTCGGGATGGCGCCTGGCGAGATTGGCGCGTTCGCGTTCGTCGGTAACGACGTCGAACAGATATTCGTGCTCGTTGACGGTCAGATACTTCCATGGGCCAGTGCGCATCGCCTTCTGTCCGTTGTGCTTCATGCGCCAGAACAGTTGGCGTTCGGTCACGGCGCCCGGATCCGTCAGTACAGGCATCAGCGATTGACCGTCGCTCGGATAATCGGGGTGCGCCGACGTGCCGGCAGCCTCGAAGAACGTCGGCACCCAGTCCATGGTGATGGCGAGTTGGTCCGTGGTCTTGCCGGCCGCGACGCGCGCGGGCCAGCGCACGACGTAGGGCACGCGGATGCCGCCTTCCATAAGGTCCATCTTGCCGCCGACCAGCGGCCAGTTGTCGGAAAAGCGCTCGCCGCCATTGTCGCTGGTGAAGACCACAATGGTGTCACGCGCGAGTCCCTTGGCTTCGAGGGTGGCCAGAACTCGGCCGATTCCTTCATCCATGTGGTGGATCATGCGGCGATAGATGTGAATGTTGCCGCCATCGAGATGATAGATCGGGTAGCTCTTGCCGAAAGTTTGCGCGAGCTTCTCGTCGTCGCGCGTTTCCCACGGCCAGTGCGGTGCGGTGTAATGGAGGCTGAGCAGGAACGGCTGCTTCGACTGCGCGCAGCGCGAGACGAACTCGGCGGCGCGCTCCGACAGCAGATCGGTCAGATAGCCGTTGCGCTCGACTTCGCGGCCGTTCTCGAACAGGTCGTGCACGCCGAAGCTGTCTTGGTGCGTGAAATAGTCGACGCCGCCGGAGATCGGCCCAAAATGCTCGTCATAGCCGCTCATCAGCGGACCGAAGTGAGGTGGGAAGCCGAGGTGCCACTTTCCGACCAGCGCCGTGCGATAGCCTGCCTCCCTGAGGCGCGACGCGAGGGTCGGATGGTCGGGCGGCAGGCCGAGCACCTTGTCGCCTCGCATGGCGCTGCCAATCGGTTCCTCGGCGGCGCCCCGGATACGGTACTGATAGCGGCCGGTCGCCAGCGCGAAGCGCGTCGGCGAGCAGACCGCCGAGTTCGCGTAGCCGCGCGTGAATCGCAGCCCTTCGGCGGCCATGCGGTCGATGTTGGGCGATGCAGGTGCGCGGCCGCCGTAGCATCCGAGGTCGGCGTAGCCGAGATCGTCGGCGAGAATGAATATGAAGTTCGTCGGCATGAGGGGAACGACACTAGGCCAGACTCGTGGTCCGGCGCCACTTCCCTGCCGTAGAACGAGGGTGCCTGGGCAGAAGCCCGGCTCCCAACAGATGGAGGGTCGTGAATGGCGCGCTATCCCGAAATGGTGGGCAAGGTCGTCTTGGTGACCGGCGGTTCCAGTGGCATTGGCCTTGCCTCGGCACAGGCCTTTGCCGACCAGGGCGCTACCGTCGTCGTGGCCAGCCGTGACGAGAAGCGCGCGCAGGAGGCGCTCAAGACCTTTCCCGCGGGAGTGAAGGTTTCGTGGATCGGCTGCGATGCGTCCGATGGCAAGTCGGTCGAAGCACTGGTCGCGGGCATCCTGAGGCAGCACGGTCGGCTGGACTTCGCCTTCAACAATGGCGGCAGCATCGATGGCGAGGACATCGCCCTGATCGGCGACATGAGCGAGGAGAGCTGGCGCCGCACCATCGACGGCTACCTGACGTCGGTGTTCCTCTGTCTGCGTCACCAAATTCCGGCAATGCTGCCGGCGGGCCGCGGCGTTATCGTCAACATGTCGTCGATCTATGGCCTGCGCGGCCACGCCATTCCGGGGGGCGGCGCCTACGCTGCGGCCAAGCACGGCGTCCTCGGCCTGACCCGCAGCGCCGCCCTTCAATATGCGTCGAAGGGACTGCGCATTACTGCGATTTCGCCCGGCTGGGTCGCGACGCCGCCGATTGCCGGCTGGATGAAGAACGATCCGGCCTTCGCCTCGACCATCACCGGACTCACACCGCGGGGGAAGGTGGCGACCCCGGAAGAAATCGCACAGTCGGTATTGTTCCTGTGCTCCGATGGCGCGGCTGCGATGATCGGCAGCCCTCTGATCGTCGACGGTGGCGCGCTGGCCTGAGGTATCGAGTTACTTGTCGAGCTCCGCGGTGGCGATCAGCCAGGGTTCGTTCCGGGCGGCATCGGTCCATTCCTTCATCGCGGGTTGTGCGAGCACTGAAGCGCAATAGGCATCGGTGTCGGAGTCGAGCTTGACGCCGTAGGTCCTGAGCCGGGTCACGACCGGTGCGTACATGGCATCGGCCGCGCCGAACGTGCCGAACAGAAATCCATCATCTTTGGGGAAAGCGCCGCCGAAGCGCTTTCGGCAGTCGCGCCACAGACCAGTGATGCGCTCGATGTCGGCTCGCACGGTCGGCGTCATGCCTTTGCCTGGATAGGATGACCGGATGTTCATCGGCATCTGCGTACGTAATTCGGCAAAGCCCGAATGCATCTCGGCGGAGATCGACCGGGCATGGGCGCGAGCCGCTGCCGAAGGCGGCCAGATGCCGGCTTCCGGCTTGAGATCGTTCAGGTATTCGGCGATGGCGAGAGAGTCCCATACCGCCAGGCCGCGATGGATCAGCACCGGCACCTTGCCCGAGGGCGAATGCTTGCGAATCGCTGCCTGGGTTTCCGGCAGGTCGAGCGGCACGACGATTTCCTCGAAGTCGATGCCGGCGATCCTGGCCATCAGCCAGCCGCGCAGCGACCAGGACGAATAATTCTTATTGCCGATCACCAGAGTGAACTCGGCCATGCACTCCCCCTTATTGCCGTCCCTTGCCAGCCCCGTACTCCGACCGGCAATGTCTGGCTGTTGCACTACAGATTGGTGAGCCTGTCCATGCCGCTGCCGTTCGTCGATCGCGCGTCTTCTGCTCTTCCCGTGCAGTTAGTTCCACAGCCGAAGTGGAAGGCTTGGCTAAAGGAGCAGACGGCTGCGCGCCGTGCATGGCTCGAATCGTCCGGCCTTTCAGGAAGGGCCGGTGATTTTTCTGTGTTTCCCGGCCGCGACGGCAAGGCCGCCGGTGCAGTACTCGTGCTCCCGGCCAAGCCCGTGCTGTGGGATGTCGGGGCGCTGGCGACGTGCCTGCCTGCCGGTACCTGGAAGCTCGCCGACACGGCATCGCTCTCGCCGACCGACGCAGCGGTTGCGATCGGTCTCGGGTCGTGGCGCTTCGAGCGCTACAAGGCGAAGAAGGGCAAGGCCGGGCCGAAAATCGTGTGGCCGCAGGGCGCCGACAGGGTGCGTGCCACGGCGATCGTCGAGGCGATCTCGCTGGCGCGCGATCTGATCACCACGCCATCGTCCGACATGGGGCCGGCCGAGCTCGCCGCCGCCGCACAGGCGCTTGCCAAGCAGCACAAGGCGAAGATCGTCGTCATCGTCGGAGACGAGCTTCTCAAGAAGAACTATCCGATGGTGCATGCCGTCGGCCGCGCCAGCGCTCGTGCGCCGCGCCTGATCGACCTCACCTGGGGCAAGGAGAGTGATCCCAAGGTAACCCTGGTCGGCAAGGGCGTGTGCTTCGACACCGGCGGCCTCGATCTCAAGCCCGCCTCCGGCATGCTCAATATGAAGAAGGACATGGGCGGTGCCGCGACCATGATGGCCGTGGCGGCGATGGTTATGGCCTGTAAGTTGCCGGTGCGGCTGCGCTTGCTGATCCCGGCAGTCGAGAACAGCGTCTCGGGCAATGCCTTCCGGCCACTCGACGTCGTGCCGACGCGCAAGGGCATTACCGTCGAGATCGGCAACACCGACGCGGAAGGCCGCCTGATCCTGTGCGATGCCTTGCACGAGGGCGCCGCGGAGAAGCCTACAATGATGGTCGATTGCGCCACGCTCACCGGTGCTGCCCGCGTGGCACTCGGCACCGACCTGCCGGCCCTGTTCTGCAATGACGATACGCTGGCCGATCAGCTGATTGCCATGGGTAAGGACGTTACCGATCCGATGTGGCGCATGCCGTTGTTCCGCGGCTACCGGCGTTTGCTCGACAGCAAGGTCGCCGACATCAACAATGCACCTGGCGTGGCGTTTGGCGGCGCCATCACCGCCGCACTCTATCTGCAGGAATTCGTACCCGACGACGTGCCTTGGGCGCATTTCGACATGATGGCGTGGAACAACACCAGCCGGCCGGGCCGCCCAGAGGGTGGCGAGGCACAGGCTGCCCGCGCTATCTTTGCCACCATAGAAAAGAGGGTGAAGTCATGACCTACACGCTTGAGCAGCTCTCCAG
>CAWUOG010000111.1:0-8441 GCA_963923875.1 uncultured Alphaproteobacteria bacterium | reverse complement strand
CTAGGCCGGGCGGCCGCCGTCCGGTAGATTGGCGGCCATGGCCGCCGACATCACCGTCACCGCCCGAGCCGCCCCGTCCGCGCGCCGCCGCGCGCCGGCCTTCGGCCTGTCGTGGCGCATCCTGGGCCTTGTCGTTTCGGCGATCATGCTGGCCGAGCTGCTGCTTTTTCTGCCCTCGATCGCACGCTTCCGCGTGGTCTATCTCGAGCAGCTGATCGAGAGCGGCACACTCGCCGCCCTGGCGCTCGACGCCACGCCCGACAACATGGTGACCGACGAGGTCCGGCGCAGCCTGCTCAACAATGCCCGGGTCGATGCCGTGGTCGTGGTCGAGCCGAACAAGCCGCGCCGCCGCCTGATCAACATCGAACCCAACCCCAACACCCAGCCGACCTTCGACCTGCAGAAGACCGGCATGCTGGAGCTGGTATGGGACGCCCTGAAGGCAATGAGCCGCGACGGCGCCTACTACATGCGGATCGGCGGCGAATCGATGCGCCTGCCCAAGGCCAAGGTCTGGATCGTCATCGACGAACTGCCGATGCGCATCGCGATGTACTCCTTCGCCTGGCGTGCGCTGGCACTGTCGCTGATCGTGGCGCTGTTCACCGCAGCCCTTCTCTATCTGGCGCTGCGCTGGCTGGTGATCCGGCCGCTGCAGGACCTGTCGGCCGACATGATGGCGTTCCGTCGCGCGCCCGAGGGACCCGGCCGGGAGCGCGCGCCGTCCAGCCGCAACGACGAGATCGGCACCGTCGACCGCGAGTTCAGGAACCTGCAACGCGAGATTCGCTCGTCGCTGCGCCAGAAGACGCGCCTGGCCGAAGTCGGCGCGGCGTCGAACAAGATCAACCACGACCTGCGCAACATTCTGTCGACGGCACGGCTGCTCTCCGACCGTCTGGCGGCAAGCAACGACGAGCGCACGCGCAAGCTCGCGCCCACCATCCTGAACACGATCGACCGCGCCGCGCGCCTGGCCGGCGATGCACTCGACTATGTCGGCGAGCGCCCGACGCCGCGGCTCTCGACCTTCGATCTCTCCGACCTGGTCGACGAGGTCGGCGTGGCGCTGCAGGAGCAGGGCGAGGACCGCGACCCCAACATGCTGCGCAACTGGCAGAACGAACTGGCTGGCGAATGCATCGTGCGCGCCGACCGCGACCTGCTCTATCGCGTGCTGCTCAATCTCGGCCGCAATGCCTTCGAGGCGGGCGCCGCATCCGTGAGCGTGCATGCACGGCGCGAGAACGGGCACGTGCTGGTGGGCGTGGTCGACAACGGCCCGGGCGTGCCCGCCGCGGTGCAGGCGCAGGTCTTCCAGCCCTTCACCACAGGTGGCCGCGCCGGCGGCGCGGGCCTCGGTCTCGCCATCGCCCGCGACCTCGTGCGCGCCCATGGCGGCGACATCGCCCTGCTCGAATCGAACGGCAAGGGCACGATCTTCCAGTTCACCCTGCCGGCGTAACCTCCTCCCCATTCTGATAGGGAAGTGTCGGCGTCCTACGCCGACAGAGGGGTCACAGGCGGCGCGACTGGCGCCCATGACCCCATCGCCCGCGCAATGCGCGCGGGCACTTCCCCGTCGCGGACTCCGCGAAGGGGAAGGCTACTGATTCTCGGCGTTCAGTTTCTCGGTGAACTCGCGGACATGCCGGGCATTGACGCCGGGGTCGGCGTGGCCGACCCGGCTCTTGGCGCGGATATCGACCTTGCTGCCGGCGCTGCCGCCCGTGCCGTCGGGCCGGATACGCACCACGATATCGTCGCGCAGGCCGAACCACGGCGACGTCGCGATCGCCTCCAGCCGTGCATCGCCCTTGCCGTCCGAGGGTGCGCGCGCCACGACGTCCCAGCCCAGCGCCGTCGCGACCCTGTCGACCCGCTTGAACGCCTCGGCCGGCGGCACCTTCAGGACGATGGTGCGGATGTCGGGATAGGCCTCGCGCTGCTGAGCGGCCAGCTCCTTCGGATAGGTCGCCGGAGTCTTGGCATCGCGGCGCATCTGCAAGGTCACCACCATGGCCGGCGGATCGGCGGTGTCGGTCGAAACGTCGTTGATCGCCGAACCGCGGCGGCCGCTCAGCAGCCAGTGGAACGGCGCCGCCACCGCACCGAGACCGATCACGATGGCGAGCAGGGCGGCCAGGAATCCCCGGCGGCGGTCGCCCGGCCGGGTCGGCACGATGGTGGCGAGACCGAGCGCGATGCCGGCCGCGCCGAGATAGAAGCCATAGAGGAAGAGATTGATCGCGGCATCGACCTCGATGCCGGCGTAACGCAGCAGCGGACCGGCCGACGCGACGCTCAACGCCGCCACGATCGCCAGGATGAAGGCGATGCGCGCGAGTCGATGACTCAAGGGATTGGTCGGCCGAAAGAGCAACTGCCCGCTCCTGTCATGTTATGGTAACCCGCATGCCACGACGCACAAAGTCGATGAACGCGAGCTTTCCGGGGTCGGAAGCCGGTTCGCCTTACGTTCGGCGCCTGTGACAATTGTCGACGACACGCCGGCGCGCGCGCGGCGGCTGGCGATGCTGGCGGGGCTCGGCGCCATCGCCCTGTGGGGCGCGCTGGCGAGCCTCTCGGTCGCCGCCGGACCGGTCCCGCCCTTCCAGATGGTGGCCATGACCTTCGCCGTCGGCGCCGCGATCGGTGTCGTGCGGGCCCGGGCGCGCGGCCTCGCCTGGCGCGCGCTGCTCGGCTGGCCGGCCCGCGCCTGGCTGCTCGGGATCGGCGGGCTGTTCGGCTATCACGCGCTCTACTTCGCGGCCCTCCAGCTCGCGCCGCCGGCCGAGGCCAACCTCGTCAACTATCTCTGGCCGCTGCTGATCGTGCTGCTGTCGGCGCCGCTGGCCGGCGAGAAGCTCGGCTGGCCGCATTTGCTGGGCGCGGCGATGGGCTTTTGCGGCGTCGCGCTGCTCGCCTTCGGCCGCGGTCTCAGCTTCAGCGAGTCTCATGCGCTGGGCTATCTGCTGGCACTGGGCTGCGCCTTCGCCTGGTCGACCTACTCGGTGCTGTCGCGCCGCTTCGGCGAGACGCCGACCGACGCCATCGCCTCGTTCTGCGCCGCCGCCGCCCTGCTGTCGCTCGCCTGCCATCTGCTGTTCGAGCGCACCGCCTGGCCACAGGGCACGACGGCGTGGCTCGCCGTGCTGGCGCTCGGCATCGGCCCGACCGGCGGCGCGTTCTATCTCTGGGACCACGCCGTCAAGCGCGGCGACATCCGCGCGCTGGGCGCGCTCTCCTATGCGACGCCGATCCTGTCGACGGGATTGCTGATCGTCCTCGGCCTCGCCGCGCCGAGCGGCACGCTGCTGGTCGCGACGCTGCTCGTCACCGCCGGCGCCGTGCTCGCCTCACGCGATCTCTGGAAGCGCTAGCCCGGCTCCCAGCCCGGCGGGGCGAGTTCGAAGCCCTCGAAGCGGAAGGCCGGCGCGACGGTGGCGCCGATCAGGGTCCAGTTGCCGAGCGAGCGCGCGGCCTGCCAGACGCCGCGCGGCACCACGCCCTGCGGGCGCTCGCCGATCGCGAGGTCGGTGCCGAGCCGCAGGCGCGTCACGCCCTTGCCGTCGGCGCTCAGCGACAGCTCGAGCGGGGCGCCGGCATAGTGGTGCCAGATCTCGTCGGCATCGACCTTGTGCCAGTGCGAGCGCTCGCCGGCCTTCAGGAGAAAGTAGATCGCGGTCGAGGCGCCGCGCGGCGCATCGGGAGCGCGAAAGGATTCGGCGAAGTGCCCGCCCTCGGGGTGCGGCTTCAGCCCGAGGGTCGCGATGATCTCGTCGGCGGTCATGTCGGGCCGTCGCGTCACGCCGGCGGCGGAACCGTCGCCTTGACCGACGGGATCTTCGACACCGTGCCGAACCACTTCGCAAGCTTGGGGCAGCGCCGGCGCCAGTCGTAGGTGCCGAAGCGGAAGTCGAGATAGCCGAGCGCGCAGATCACCGAGATCGTGCCGAGCGTCAGCTTGCCCTTGAGCGACTTGGCCTCGGCCTCGAGCTGATCGAGCACGCCCTCGATCTTCTTCATCTGGCCCTTGCTCCAGTCGTCCCAGCGCTTGGCCTCGGGCCGCAGGAAGCCCTCGTAGCGCACCAGCAACGCGGCATCGAGCAGGCCGTCGGCCATCGCCTGCTGGCGCAGCGCCACCCAGCGCTCGCGCCCCTTGCGCGCCAGCAGCTTGCGGCCCTTGTGATGGCTGTCGAGGTACTCGCAGATCACCGGCGAGTCGAAGAGGTCCATGCCCTTGACCGAGAGTGCCGGGATCTTGCCGATCGGATTGTGCTTGTCGACGTCGGCATTCGCCGCGACCGGCGTCAGCACGACGTTCACCATCTCGATTTTCTTGTCGAGCCTGGTCTCGATCGCCGTGATGCGCACCTTGCGCGCATAGGGCGACGCCGGCGAGTAGTAGAGCTTCATCTTGGCCATTTCAGGTCTCCCCCTGATCCGCTTCCCCACATAAATGGGGAGGAAATTCAAATTGCCTACCCGCCGACCCGCGGGATCTCGGTGTCGTTCAGCCGCACCTTCTGCGCGACCTCGAGCAGCTGCTGCCAGGTCGTGGTGTCGATCGGAATGCCGTTCCGGGTGCGGTCCTCGCGGCGCATGCGCTCGGGTTCGCCCGGCGCCAGCACTTCCTTCACGCCGGGCTGCGGCCGTGCCGACTTCACCCAGGTGATGAAGGTCTCGACCTCGTCCTCGAACATCGCGTTGCCGCCCATCGATTCGGGATCGATGATGATCGACAGCATGTTGTTGATGATGTCGGTGCCGTCCTTCTTGATGGTGCGCGGGCTGTGCGTGCGCCCGCCGGTCAGCGCGCCGGCGAGGATGTCGCAGATCACCGCGAGCCCGCCGCCCTTGTGCAGGCCGAACGGCAGGATGGCGCCGTAGGGCGCGTTGTAGAGCACGCCGGGATCGGCCGTCGCGTTGCCTTCCGAGTCGATCAGCAGGCCGGGATCCATCGGCGTCTTCTTGTTGTGGGCGACGCGCACCTTGCCGGCCGCCACCTGGCTGGTCGCGAAGTCGAGCACGATCGGCTCCTTGCCCTTGCGCGGAACCGCCGTGCAGTAGGGATTGGTGGTGAAGCGCGGCTCGGCGCCGCCGAACGGCGCGACCAGCGACTTGTGGCCGTGCACGTTCACCCAGTGCGTGCTGACCATGCCGGCGCGCGCGCACTGCTCGCCCCAATGGCCGATGCGCCCGATATGGTGGGCATTCTTCAGACCGACGACGCAGACGCCGTGCTTCTTCGCCCGCTCGATGCCGATATCCATCGCTTCCTTGGCGACGACCTGCCCGTACCCGGCGCCGCCGTCGACCACGATCACCGCGCCGTTGTCGCGCGAGATCTTTGCATGGTGATTACGGACGCAGGCGCCGTTGCCGGTGTTCTGGATGTAGTGCGGCATCATGCCGACGCCGTGGCTGTCGTGGCCGAACAGGTTGGCCAGCACCAGATGGTCGGCGACCAGCCGCGCCTCCTGGTCGGAGCTGCCATCGGCCCGGCAGATTGCCATCGTAAAGGCATGAAGCCGGTCCGGCATGACCCGCACCTCTCCCACCGCGCCTTGCCCGCCAGCCATGAAACATCCTCCCGTTACGCCACTTTCGATGGCCACCGTTCCGCGCGCGCCGGGCCCTGTCAACGTCCTGTCCTGCAGGGCTCGCGCGAGAAGACCGGCGGGCAATCCCCCTGTCCGGCAGAGGGGTTCAGGCCAACCCTGCGCCATGGTAGGGAAATGACGATGCGCGGGCTCATTCGTCTGGTCTGCCAAGCCTTGCTGACGGGGGCGCTGCTGGCGAGCCTCTGCAGCCTGCTGTCGCCTGTCCTGTCACCGGCCCCCTCGTCCGCCTGGGCCCAGAGCCCGGCGACGTCGACCAGCCAGCGGCCGTTTTCGCAGTTGATCGAGACCTGGACGCGCCAGCTCGACCGCATCGCGGACCGAACCGGCCAGGCCGACGTTCTGGCGGTCGAGATCGACGGGCTGCGCGAGGAGGCGAGCGGCGTGCGCGCCGCCGCCATGGCCGCCGCCCAGATCGCGCGCAACGATCTCGCCGACACGCGCAAGCTGCTGGCGCCGCTCGAACCCAAGGTCGACCCCGACAAGAGCGCGGCCGACCAGCCGCCCGAGACCGAGGCGGTGAAGGCCGAGCGGCTGCGTCTCACCGATCAGGCGGCGATCAGCGAGGGCCGCATCAAGCAGTGCGAGGTGGTGATCGCCCGCGCCGACCAGCTGCTCGAGCGGCTGACCAAGATCCGCGGCGAGGTCATGCTGCAGACCCTGCTGCATCGCGGCCTGTCGCCGCTGTCGCCCGAGACCTGGCGCCGCGTCGGACCGGAATTCTCGGCGGCGATCGCCGGCCTGTCGCGCGCGCTGATCGCATGGCGCGCCCAGGGACTGAACGCGCTGGGGTCGGGCGAGCAGGACCTGACGCCGCTGATCTGGTGGTCGCTGCTCACCATCGTGCTGTGGTGGATCGGCCATGCCGCGCGCCGGCGCTTCGGCCGCGGCGACCTCGCCGAGCCGGGCCCGCGCGATCGCACCATCGCCGCCGCGATCGACGGCTTGGGCCTGGTGCTGGTGCCGGTGCTCGCGGTGTGGCTGATCGGCAAGCTGCTGCTCGCCAGCCAGCCGCCGGCGCCGCTCGACGGGCTGATCGGCGAACTGACCGCGCGCCTGATCACCTTCCTGCTGGCGATCGGGCTGATCGCGACGACCCTGTCGCCGCACCGGCCGGCCTGGCGCGTGCTGCCCTTCACCGACGCCGCCGCGCGCAACCAGTCGGCGGCGCTGCGCCACCTGATGGCCTACGGCCTTGCCTTCGACTTCGTCCATCTCGCGCTGACCAGCGGCATCGATCACGACGCGCTGTCGGCCTTCACCATGCTGGCGCTGACCATCGTGGTTGCGGTGTTCGCCCTGCCGGCGCTCTCCAACCGGGCCTGGGAGGCGCAGCGGCCGGAAGGTTCGGACCTGCCGCACCTGGTCGGCGGAACGTGGTGGGCGGGCGCGCGGGCGCTGATCAGCGTCATCGTGCTGAGTTCGGTCGTGCTCGCCCTGTTCGGCTATGCGCGGCTCGGCACACATCTCAACAACGCCACCGCCTCGACCTGCCTGCTGATCGGCCTGGCCGTCATCGCCCACCGGCTGATGGCCGACCTGCTGGAGGCGATCGGCGCGCCCGACACCGCGAGCGGCCTGTGGGTGCGCAAGCGTTTCGGCCTGCCCGACGACGCCAAGCTGCGCGGCCAGCCGATCCTGCTCCTGCTGTTCGACGCCTTCCTGGTGGTGGCGCTGGCGCTGCTGCTGCCGGCGGCGTGGGGCGCCGACACCGACGCCATCCAGCGCACGCTCGAGCAGCTGATGCACGGCGTGAAGATCGGCAACGTCACCCTGTCGTTCGGCAACCTGCTGTCGGCGATCGTGGCCTTCGCCGTCGTGCTGCTGCTCGCCCGGCTGACCCGCCGCGTGGTGCGCGACCGGGTGATGCCGACCGTCGACGCGCCGCTGCCGCTGCGCCAGTCGATCGATGCCGGCCTCAACTATGTCGGCGTGATCCTCGCCATCCTGCTGGGCGTCGGCGCGCTCGGCATCGACTTCACCAACCTCGCGATCGTGCTGGGCGCGCTGTCGGTCGGTATCGGCCTCGGGCTGCAGAACATCGCCAACAACGTCATCTCCGGCGTCATCCTGCTGGTCGAGCGGCCGATCAAGGCCGGCGACTGGGTGTCGGTCAGCGGCCATGAAGGCTTCGTGCGCCACATCAACATCCGCGCCACCGAGATCGAGACCTTCCAGCGCACCAGCGTGATCGTGCCCAACAGCATCTTCCTGCAGAACCCGGTGATCAACCGGACCTATTCCGACACCTCGAGCCGCATCGACATCCAGCTCACGGTCGCGCTCGGCACCGACGTGCCGAAGCTGGAAGGGATCCTGCGCGAGACCGCGCTCGGCAACCCGCGCGTGCTCAGGGTGCCGATGCCGATCGTGCGCTTCGTGCGCGTGACGACGACGGGTCTCGATTTCGAGCTGTTCGTGTTCGTGGCGCAACTGGAAGACCGCCAGGTCGTCGCCAACGACCTCAACCGCACCCTGCTCGCCCGGCTGATCGAGGAGAAAATCATCGATCCGCGCCCGGTTCCCGAGCTTCGGCTGCGCGATCTTGATAAGATCGCGGCCATCTTGAACCCTGCTCCTGTCCCGCCATCGACCGATGCCGCCGCGCCGCCGACAAGCTGAGGCGACGGCGCCCCGGCGCTGGCCCGCGATCCTGCTGGTGCTGGCGGGCCTGGCGATGGGCGTGGTGCTGTGGGCCTACGCGCCCAGCCTGCCGCCGGACGATCTGATCCAGCGCTATGCCAACCGGAACTCGCAGTTCATCGACATCGGCGGCGCGCGCGCCCACGTCCGCGACGAAGGCAACAAGGACGG